>JBOGWW010000361.1:0-9266 GCA_050693655.1 Actinomycetota bacterium
CTCCTTATCCGAGCGTAGGCGAACGCCAGGGGGGAAACGGCGGCGTGTCGTCCTATTCGGCCAATCTTGCGCGTGCTCTTCGGGATCAGGGGCTGGGCGTGACGGTGATCGCTCCATTCCAGCGCGGGTGTCCCCCGGTGGAAGTCGACGCCGGAGTTGAGGTGCGTCGCACCTTCGATCTCGGAGCGCGAGCATTGCCACGCGCCGCGCGCGCCGCGGTCGGTACGGGTGCTTCCGTCGTTCACCTGCAGCACGAGATGTTCCTCTATGGAGGTCCGTCCTGGATCGCCGGACTACCCGCGGGACTCGGGATCCTGCGCCGTGCAGGTGCAGGGCCTGTGGTCACGATGCACCAGGTCGTCGAACCGGCGACCGTCGATGCGTCGTTCACCAGACTGCATCGGGTACGGGTGCCGGCCCCGGTCGCGCGCGCCGGAATCTTTGGAGTTCAGGAGACGATCAGGCGGATTGCACCCACTACGATCGTCCACGAGACCTCGTTCGCAGACACCTTGCCGGGGACCGAGGTCGTTCCCCACGGTGTGGAACTCGCCAGTCCTCGCGACCGCGCCGAAGCGCGCGGCCGTTTCGGGCTCGATTCCCGGCTCACGGTGCTGTGTTTCGGTTACGTCGCCCCCTACAAAGGCTTGGAGGCGGCCCTGGATGCCGCTCGGCTGGCGGGCACCGAGATCGACCTCGTCATCGCGGGAGGTGCGCACCCGCGCCTGGCGGGACGCGACGACTATCAACGCGAGCTCGTCAGACAGTTCGGCGAAGTCGCCCGCTTCACCGGCTACGTACCGGAGGAGGAGGTCGCGCGCTGGTTCGCAGCCGCCGACGTCGCCCTCTTGCCCTACCCCAAGCCCTTCTCGTCGAGTGGCGCGCTCGCCTTGGCGCTCGCCTACGGCACTCCGGTGCTGGTCTCAGATGAGCTCGCGCGTACCACCGCTGCGCCGTCATCACTGGCAACCTCGATCGAACCCACGCGACTGGCCGATCGGCTGGTGGCCCTGAGGGAACCGGCACGACTGGAGATGCTGCGTCGGGTATCGCTCTCACTGGCGCGTGATCGCGGGTGGCCCGAGGTCGCTCGGCGTCACCTTTCTCTCTATCGGGAGGTGAGTCATGCCGCGAGCGCTTCTGGTCGGCGATTTCGGACAGCCTGAGCCCGGCGCCCAAGCTTTGATTGAAATCTTCGCTCGTTCCCTGCCGACCCGGTGGGCGCCGGTCGTGGCGAGCACGGATCCCGAGGGCACGACGCGACGGCACGACATGGAGGCCGTGCCACCGCCGACCACTCGAGCGGTGTCCCGGTATGTACGCGCCATGGACGCGATGGTAGTCGCCGGCGGTAGTCCGTTTCGCTCGCTCATGACGCGCCCTCAGCCCCGACGAGTCGATGCCGTGCGCAATCTCGGAACGCTGTCGGTTGCCGCGCGCGCGTTGGGGAAGCCCGTAGCCGCCGTGGGTGTGGGTGCCGACTCCCTACCGGGCCGCGCCTCGAGAGCGCTCGCGCGCGGACTCGTTCGGCAGGCCGATTTGTTCGTCCTCCGCGACGAGGAGTCAGCGCACACGCTCGCCACCGCGGGCGCAAACGCTCCGTTTCGTGTGGGTTCGGATCCAACCTGGGCGATCCTCGACCAGCCGGTGGCTCCCGCGCCTCAGGCGCCGCAATGTGTGACGGTGGTCCTGCGGCACCCGAGCGAGGCACCGTTCGACGCAGACTTTCTCACCGAGGCCTTGCACTCGGTGGAGAGGGGGGGTCTGCGGGTTCAGCTCCAGCCCTGGCTCGTGACCAACGACGGGCCCGACGACCTTTCCCTGGCGCGCCATCTGGCGGCCTGCCTCGACCACGCAATCATCCTCGAGACTCCGTCGAGCCTGATCGAAGCCCGCGACTCCCTGGCCGGATCCTGCGTCGTGGTTGGGATGCGCTTGCACGCTCTTCTCGCCGCGGCGTCGGCGGGAGTGCGTTTCGTAGCCGCGTCGGTGACCCCCGGCCCTCGCGGTCTCGCGCACAGATTTGGACAGCCCTCGATTGCGCATGGCGCAACCCCAGAGCGCTTTGCCGAGGCCGTGTTCGCCGCGGCGTCGGGTCCCCGGCCGAACCCGGCGACGGTACGCGGCGAGGTTGCGAGCGCCGAGGAGGGGTTCCGGCTGTTGAGACTCTTGCTCAACGGCGGCGCAAGCGACGATGTGGACGAGATCACCGGACTTCCCCTGAGGCCTGCCGAATGGGCTCAGTAGCCGTCGCTCGGGCGTCGGTCCTGAGAACGAGACTTGCGCGCGCCGGACTCAACGACCAGTTGCTGGTGGTTGGGGGCCAGCTCGCCAGCGGGGCGGGGAACCTGGCCTTCGCGCTGGTCATGGCGCGCCTGCTCGAACCTCGGGTGTTCACGGAGCTGGCGCGTTTCCTGGCGCTCTATCTGGTTCTTCACATCCCGATGAACTCGATCAGCGCGTCGAGCGCCCTGGCGCCCCGGGGAATGGCGGAGGCACTCCGAAAGGTGCGACGCATGGGACGGGCCACCGCAGTCGCCCTGGTGGCGGCCGCGGTGCCCCTCTGGGTCGTGCTGGACATCCCGGTCATCTCGAGTTTGGGTCTCGCTGTGACTGCCCCGGCCGCGGGGCTGCTTGCCCTCGAACGCGGGCGTCTCTACGGGGTCGGTCGCCACCGGCGCGCGGTCGCGAGCCTTGTGGCCGAACCCGCGGTGAGGCTGACCGTGGGTCTTGCCCTCGCCGCGCTCTTGGGAGTGTGGGGAGGAGTTGCGGGCGTCGTGCTGGCGGGGTACATCGCGCTCGTAGTCGCGCGCATCGACCACCGCAAGAGTGCCGGGCTCGCCGAACGAATCGACCCGGAATCGCTGGCGGGCGAAAGACGGACCGGTCTGGCCGTTGCGTCCTTCGTCCTATTGGCGCTCGTACAGAATCAGGACCTGCTCCTTGCGGGCCGGCTGCTCTCGGCTGGGGAAGCAGCCAGCTTTGCGGCTCTTTCGACACTCGGAGGCGCGGCCGTCTTCGCCCTGGCGACCATTCCGGTGGTCCTGCTTCCCCGTGCCGCCCGAGGGGACAACGCCGCCCTGGGCAGCGCGCTCGCCGTGGCCGCGGCATTGGGTGGCGGGGCGGTCCTTATCGCCGCCGCAGCTCCGGATGTAATCGTCACGGCCGTACTGGGCACCCGCTACGCCGGTATCACTCCCCTCCTCGCGCCTTACTTCGGTGCGATGGCGTTGCTGGGCCTGGCGCGCGTGCTGATCGCCAATCTGGGTGCTCGGGGCTTCGGGCGAACGAGCGTCGGGGTCGTGGCCGCCGCGGGTGCGATTCATCTGGTCCTGCTGATGGTCGGAGCCCGGACCGCATCGGGGGTTGCGACGGCCACCCTGATGGCGACCGCGCTGCTGTTCGCAGCCGCTGCGACCGCGACGGTGATTCACTTGCCCGTGCGCCCGGTGGTGCCCTTTCTCGGCCGGCTCCGAAGGGCCGGTATCCCGGTCATCGGGGTGATCATGCTCGCGGGTCTGCTGCTGAGACTCCTGGTGACGCGCGGGATCTGGCTCGACGAGGCCACCACCATCAACCAGGTCCAAATGCCCTTCGAGGCGATGCTCGAGAACCTCACAACCTCCGACGTGCATCCGCCCCTGCACCACATCGTGCTGTGGTTCAGCTCGCGGATCTCCGGTGTGTCCGAGATGGCGGTTCGTATACCTTCGATCATTGCCGGAGTGGCGCTGATCCCGGCGGTCTACATGCTGGGCAAACGGCTCTACGACGAGCGCACCGGGCGCCTGGCGGCAGGGTTGACGGCCGTAGCACCGTTTGCGGTGTGGTACTCGCAGGAGGCGCGCATGTACGCCTTCTTCATGCTGTTCGGAGTGCTGGCCGTCTACGGACAGGTGGATGCGCTCAAGACCGGTCGTCGATCGGCATGGGTCATCTATGCGCTCGCGTCCGGCGCGCTGGTGTGGACTCAATACATGGGCGCACTGCTGGTCGCCGTGCAGCAGCTCATGTTTCTTTTCGTGATGCTGCATCGGCATCGCAGAGGCGAAGCGGTCAAGCCCATGTTCATGAGTTGGGCGGTCGCGACCTCGGCGCTGGCGTTAGCTCTCGCGGCGTTAGCTCCCCTCGCCTACTCGCAGTACAGCTTGAACGAGCAAGCCGGAAAGGGCTTTAGCCAGGTCCCCTCGCAGACCGGTTCGGCCGCCTCCCAGGTGCAGGGCGAGGTATCGATCTACTCGACCATCGCTAACGGCGTCTGGGCGATCTGGGGCTATCACGCGGACCGCACGATGGCTCAGATCGCTGCGTTGTGGCCACTGGGGATGCTGGCTGCTCTGCTCTTCCTGGGGCGCGGTCGCTCCGCGCGCACGACACTCCTGGGGGCGGCCATCGCCGGGCCCGTGCTGCTGCTGACCATGATCGGGTCCTTCAAGGAGAACCTCTTCGAGATCCGGTACGTGTCCATGATCGTTCCGCTGCTGATGGTGTTGGCGGCGCGCGCCATAACCAACTGGTCTCCCCACAGGCTGGGTGCGCTCGTGGCGGCATCGGCGCTGTCGCTCACCATGCTCGTGGGTCTGGCCGACCAACAGCTCAACGGAGCCAACCCTCGCCGCTACGACTTTCGCGGGGCGCTCGGCGAGATCTCAGAACGAGCCGACGAAAGCGACGTCATCGTCTACAAGCCCGACATCTTGGAGAGCCTCGTCGACTACTACGCACCGGGAATGGAGGCGCAATCGCATCCGCCAAAGCCCCAGAAGGGCCGGCGGATCTTCGTCGTCGGGAGCTTTCTCGACAAGCCCGCTACTCGCCACGAGGTCAAGGGCGTGCTCGATGAGCTCGAGCGCAGGGAGAAGCTGGTCGACCGAATGAGCTATTCGAACGTGAAGGTGTGGGTCTACCGATGACCGAGCCGGTGCGGGACCCGCGCCTTCAGAGCCCCGATTGGTCGCCGCCTTCAAGCGGCGCCGAGGTCTCGAGACGGATGCGATTGCTGGCCCTGGTGGCCGCACCGCTCACGCTGTGGTACTTCCTCTGGCTGCTGCAGCTCGACCGCATAGGACATCCTCTCCTTTACGGGGTGCTCGTCGTCGCCGAACTCTTCAACGCGACTCAGGCGGTCGGATTCTGGTGGACCTGTTCGCGCGAGGGAAGACGCCGTCCCCAACGCGCCATTCCGCTCGCGAGAACGCCGAAGGTCGACGTGCTGATTCCTGTTTATGACGAGCCGCTTGAGGTGGTGGCGTCCACGGTCGAGGCCGCAACCAGATTGGAGGGCGCTCATGTCACCGTGCACGTACTCGACGATGGCGACAGCGACGAACTCGAAGCGCTGGCGGCGAACGTCGGAGCCCACTACCTGCGACGGGCCGAGAGCCATGGTGCAAAAGCGGGCAACATCAACCATGCGTTGAAGCTCACCGAGGAAGAGTTCGTGGTCGTGTTCGACTGCGATCACGTTCCTCACCGCGACTTCCTCGTCAAGACCTTGCCACACCTGACCGGCGACACCGCTTTTGTGCAAACGCCGCAGTATTACGCGAACCACCACACGGGGTCGCTGTCCTCGTCCGCCTGGGCTCAGCAGGCGCTGTTCTTCGGCGTGATCGCCCGAGGCAAGGACGGGATCGGCTCCATGTTCTGTTGTGGAACAAACGTCGTGTTCCGGCGCAGCGCTCTGGAGAGCATCGGGGGTTTTCCCGAAGACTCCCTGACCGAGGATTTCGAGTTGTCCTTGCACCTTCACGAACGAGGCTGGAAGAGCGCCTACGTTTCGGAGGTACTGGCCCAGGGACTCGGGCCCGAGGACATGGCGAGCTATGTCGGTCAGCAACAACGTTGGTCGCGCGGTTGCCTTTCGGCAATCCCCTCGATCTTCCGAGCGCGCATACCGCTTCGCCAACGGCTGCAGTATCTGCTGAGCTCGATGTACTTCCTCACGGGGTGGACGGTGCTGATTTACATGTCTCTGCCGGTGATTCGAATCACGACCGGCGCGCAACCGCTGGCCGATGCAAGCGCGGATGCCTTCCTCCTTCACTTCGTGCCCTACTTTGGGTTTGCGTTGCTGAACGTGGCGCGTGCTGGTTCCGGCAGTTACAGCTTCGGCGCTTTCGCCTTGAGCGCGGCGAGCTTCTGGATTCACGTGCAGAGCTCGATCCTTCAGCTACGAGGGAAACCGGCGCGATTCGTCGTGACCCCCAAGAAGGGCGAGACAAAGCGCCAGCCCACCACCGTCGTGCCGGCCCTGGTGGCGGTTGCCGTGCTGGGGCTGGCCGCGCTCTTCGGGCTCGTCCGTTCGCAATCGCCGGCCACGCTGAATAACGTGGCGTTCGCGGCCCTCCACGTCACCGTCCTTCTGGCGGGCTCCTGGCCGGCGCTGGCCGGACCAAGCGCCTCGGCACTCGGTGAGCCAGGTCGCCACGAGACGAGGCGCGCGGCGTGAGACGCCCCTACCCGTCTCGCCGCCGCAGGACTCGCTTTGCGCCGAGGGCGGGCGTGGGCCTGGTCGGCCTCGGCGCGCTGGCCGGGATTCTGTTGACCCTGGCGGTGAGTGACTCCGGCCGCGTACCGAAGATCGTCGGGCCCCCCACCTCCTCCGGCGCGACCGAGCTCACCCGCTCGGCCGCGGTCCAATTCCTCGACCACTACATGCAGGACGACGGAAGGGTGGCGCGCCCCGACGAGGGCGGGGACACGGTCAGTGAGGGCCAGGCCTATGCGCTGCTGCTGGCTGCGGGAATCGGCGACCGCGGGCGTTTCGAAGCCGCGTGGACCTGGACGCGGGAGAACCTCCAACGCGAGGACGGGCTGCTCGCGTGGCGTTGGTCGGAGGGCGCCGTACGTGATCAGGAGCCCGCGACCGATGCCGACCTCGACGCGGCGCGCGCCCTGCTGGTGGCGGCGGATCGCTTCGACTCGAAGGAGTATTTCAATGAGGCGCTGAGGATTGCCGATTCCGTTCTGGACCAGGCGACCATCGAGGTGAGCGACCAGCTGGTGTTGCTCGCGGGCCCGTGGGCTCGTTCGCAGCGGCCCTATGTGATCAATCCCAGCTACTTCGCTCCTCGTACCTTCGCGCTACTGGAGCGGGCCTCGGGCGACGAGCGTTGGGAGCGCCTCGCTCTGTCTTCGCGCGACATCGTGAGGAGATTTACCGAGCGAGTTGTGCTGGTGCCGGATTGGGCCGTGGTAACGACCTCGAACGAGGTTTATGCGAGTCCGCCGCCCGCCGAGGACGACGCCGAAGCAGCGCACAGCTTCGACGCGCAGCGAACCTACGTCCGCTTCGGCGAGGACTGCGATGCTGCCGGCCGCCGCCTGGCCGCGAGTGCGTGGCCCTTCGTCGAGGAGCAACGCTCCCAAACGATCGCATCGAGCTACTCGCTCGACGGCGCACCTCTGGCCGAGAAGGAGGCGGCTTCGAGCGTCGTGAGTTTCGCCGGAGTGGCGCGCGGCCAAGGCAACCTCGCGGCCACCCGCGCGCTACTCGACCGGGCCGAGGACGTGCTGGAGCGAGAACGCACCTACTTCGGAGCGGCTTGGGTCGCGCTCGGGCGCATGATGCTCACGACCTCGCTCCTGGGAGATTGTCTGTGAGGGATGCCAGCATGACCAAACGCCGGAAGGTCGTGTTCATCGGAGGCTACGGGCGCAGCGGGAGTACGTTGCTCGATCGCGTCCTGGGACATTGCAGCGACCGATTGTTCTCGGGTGGCGAGATTCGCCACATCTGGAAGGAGGGCTTCGAGGAGAACCGGGTCTGCGGCTGCGGTCGGCCGTTCCGTTCCTGCGAGTTCTGGGACTCGGTGACGAAGCGCGCGTTCGGGGGTCACGAGGCTTTCGATTCCAGCGAGGTGCTGCGCCTGAAGAATCGAGTGGACCGCTGGTGGAAGATTCCTCGAATCGCAGCCTGCAAACCCGGTCCCCGCTTCGAGGCTCACCGCGCGCGCTACCAGGATCATCTCCGTCGTCTCTACGATGCCGTGGCGGCGGAGTCGGGTTCCGACGTGATCATCGATTCGACCAAGGACCCGTCCCACGGTTACGTGCTGAGTTCGATGCCCGATGTCGATCTGCGGGTGATCCATCTCGTAAGGGACAGCCGCGCCGTCGCCCATTCGTGGCAGCGGAAGAAATTCAACCCGGGAAGCGGCAGGGACATGAATCGCTACGGCCTGCTCAAGACGGGTCTCGAATGGGGCGCGATAAATGCCCTGATCGGCGGCCTTCGGCGTCGCAGCGCGGGCTACGCGCTGGTGCGCTACGAGGAGCTCGTCGCCGACTCGAATACCCAACTAAGGCGGATCCTGGACATGATGGACGAGGACGCGACGGTGCCGGGCGAGGGCCTCTATCAACTCCGCGACGACCACACCGTGGCCGGCAACCCAATTCGATTCAAGCGCGGGGATACCCGGCTGAGGCTCGACGACGAGTGGCAGGCATCGATGCCTTTTTCGGGAAAGCTGGTCATGACCTCACTGACCCTGCCGGGACTCGCCCGGTACGGCTTCGGGCCGTCATGGGCCGGGTGAGGGTCGGCTTCTAAGCCGGGACTCTAGCGAGCAGCGTCCGCGGGCGGCACAATTGGGCTCGGAGGTGACGCCTGTGGAGCGCAGGTTGCAACAGAAGAAGCGTGTTGCTCTTGTGGCGCACGATCACAAGAAGGAAGAGCTGCTCGAGTGGGCGCGATTCAACTTGGGCTTTCTCGCGCAGCACGAGGTCTGCGCGACCGGCACGACCGGGCGAGTGATCGAGCGGGAGCTCGGCATCCCCGTCATCAAGCTGCAGAGCGGCCCTCTGGGTGGCGACCAACAGATAGGCGCGCGCATCTCCGAGGGGCTCGTCGACTTCCTCGTGTTCTTCTGGGACCCGCTCGAGTCCCAGCCTCACGATCCCGACGTCAAGGCGCTCTTGCGCATGGCGGTGGTGTGGAACGTCCCTTTTGCCTGCAACCGGAGCTCGGCCGACTTCATCATCTCGTCGCCCTTGATGGCGACCGAGTACGAGTACCCCACCCCCGACTACAGCGAGTACCTGTCGCGCGACCTGGACTCGGACTAGAGCCCCGCGCATGCCTTTTCTTGGTCGTTACGTTCGCTATCCGCACACCACTACCACCAAAGGCCTAAGGAAGGTTCGGCGGGCTATCATGACTGCCTACGGGGCGGTAGCTCAATAGGTAGAGCACCTGCTTTGCAAGCAGGAGGTCGTCGGTTCGATTCCGATCCGCTCCACAAACTGGACTTGACCAGGGA
>JBOGWW010000362.1:0-15701 GCA_050693655.1 Actinomycetota bacterium
GCGGAAAGCAGCGCCGGTTACTCGATCCCCCTGACGGTGACGCTTCTTAGGCGGGAGCGAGAGATTCTTATGGCCGGTGGGCTGCTCAAGTTCTTGAAGGCCGGCGGCCAGGAGCCGATCGCCCCTATGGCAGGAGACAGCGCGTATTCGACGACAGGCCGACGACGGACGGTAAGCTGTTCCTGAAAGGCCGAGATATCAGTGAGTAGCCCCTCGAAGAGAGACCCGGTCCTTAGCGGCGAGGCGCGCCGTTTGGCTCTTTCCGCTGCGTTGACGAGGTACAGCCTTACGAAACTGGGAAACGAACCCCTTCCTGTCGACAGCGACATACACGAGCTGGGAGAGATGGCCAAGACCCTATCGGGAGACACCGGTGCGCTCGAAGAGAGCCACCGGATCCGCTTCAAACCGTCCTTCCCGGGGGTCGTCGCAGGGTCGAGAACCCCTCACTCCAAGCCTCGGGCTCTCCTGGCGTGCACGGTTATGGATGCTGATGACACACCGCTGGGCGTGGTCTTCACGGCGCTACTTCCGGGACGTCGGCCGCAAGTATCGGTAGGGCCGGCAGGCACGCCCATTAAGGGAACCGCTCACTCCGGAGTCCGTCAAAGACATCAACGCTCGCGCGGCGAAGGGGACGGACCCTGAAGCCGCTTGTCCAAGGGACCATTCACGCGTAAAGCCGCGATTGTCTGCGACGACTGGGGCACGGCCGTGGGCGCGGACATGGGTCTGCTGGCTCGGCTAGATCGGGAGATCTCCTGGGCCGAGGGCGAGCTCGCCGAGATCTTGCCGCAGACCCCGGCTCACATCCTCACGACGCTGCCGCGCGTCGCGGTGGTGCGAGCGTCCATCTACGGCGGAGCACTCGAAGACGTCACCAGGTTCAAAAACGCCGGGCAGGTCTATCGCTTATCCGGTCTCGTCCCCCGGCTCTACGAGTCGGCCGGCAAAGAACGCGCGGGGGCACACATCTCGCGCGAGGGCAAGGTCGAGCTCAGAGAGGCGATCATCGCTCGCGGCAAGGCGCTGCGCCAGGGACATCCCGACTTCGCTCGCTACGCGGCCGGGGTGCTGCTCCTGTCCGGCTTGTTGGGGGCGCTGCTGGTGATGGTTACCGACGTCGTCGCCCAGCATGCTTTCGCTCCGGTGACGCTCCCCGCGGGAGTGGTGACGGCTGCCCTCGGAGCTCCCTACTTCATGTTCTTGCTCTACCGGACGCACCGCCGCGCTTAGGAGGTTGAACAGATGAAGAGACGGATGCACGGATGGTCCTGGCTGCGGTCCTTGTGCTTGCGGGTGACGGCCCGATCGTCGAAGAAACATTCGCCCGCCAGAGTCCGCCGAGTACACCCGCTTGGGTCGTCGAGCACCCCGCGAGTAACGAACACGTCAAGCTATTCGAGATGAGCAGGCTACGAGCCGATCGCATAACGCTTGCGTACGACGGCGACCCTGTAGTTGTCGATCTGGACATCGAGATACCGGACGGATGCATCACTGCGATCGTCGGCCCCAACGCGTGCGGCAAGTCGACACTTCTGCGCGCCCTCGCTCGCCTCTTGCGACCCAAGACGGGAGCCGTCTACCTCGATGGGGAGGTCATCCACAAGCAACCCACCCGAGACGCCGCGAGGCAGCTGGGTCTCCTACCGCAGGGACCGACTGCGCCCGAGGGATTAACGGTCGAGGATCTCGTGGCGCGCGGCCGCTTTCCCCATCAGCGATGGTTTGAGCAGTGGAGTGAGGACGACGTGGTGGCGGTCGCAAGAGCTCTCACACTTACGGACATGATGCCGCTACGGGAACGTAGAGTCGAAGAACTCTCCGGGGGGCAGCGCCAGCGCGCATGGATCGCGATGGCGCTCGCACAGGACACGCCCATCATGCTGCTGGACGAGCCGACAACCTTCCTCGACGTGGCTCATCGTCTGGACGTTCTCGACCTTTTGGCCAACCTGAACGAGAAGCAATCACGAACGATCGTGATCGTGCTGCATGATCTCAACGAAGCGTGTCGCTACGCTCATCACGTCGTGGCGATGAAGGACGGTTGCATCGTGGGAGAGGGCTCGCCTGGAGAAATCGTCACCGAGTCCCTGGTCGAGAACGTCTTTGGGGTGCGATGCAGGATCGTAGCCGACCCGATCACGGGCACCCCCTTATATGTTCCTCATGCGCGGGCATCGTCATCGCGCCTCGTGTCTGGGTTGTCAGACAGCGGTTCCGAAGATGAGCCTCTCCTGCGAGAACGGCAGCTTCCGACGCGTCCGTAACAGCCGGCCATGCCCACGAACTACGGACTCTCCTCCGAGCGCTTGCCGAAGCTCGGGCCTGTCGACCAGGCTCTCGGGGGTGACCGCAAAGAGGGCAAGGACATCAGCATTCGTGCCGTCCGGTTGGAACAACAATGTCTACATGGCGCATCTCCAGAAGCGACGTCGCCATGGCTCGACTCCGCAGGCATCTCTCGTCTTACGGCGCCATCGCCAGGTGGTTGTTGATTCAGAGCGCGTTGACGCCGGTACGGTAAGTCAGCCTGACGTCAAATCGCGCCTGGGCCTCAGCAGATAGCTATCGCGTTTTCGCTCAGCGTTGGCCTGCAAAGATGCTGCTTAGCACAGCGTTCAGTGCCAGGTACCTCGTAATGAATAGGTCAGGGGTTCGATTCCCCTCCCCGGCTCCAGATCCATGAGAACAGACCTCGTCATTCGTCCGGCTCGAATTCCGTTCGCGATCACCACGACCTCAGCCAGTTCATGAATGGCTACGACCTGGACGAGGCCCAACGCGCCGACCGCTGCCAGTGGGATCAAACCGAGCAGGATGAGTCCCGACAGGGCCAGGTTCTGGCGCATGATTCGTACCGCTCGTTTCGCATGAGCCAGCGCGTCCGGAAGATGCCGGAGATCATCGCCCATCAACGCGACGTCCGCTGCTTCCAGGGCCGCATCGGTGCCGGCGGCTCCCATTGCGATGCCGCAACTCGCGGTGGCCAGAGCGGGGGCGTCGTTGATGCCATCACCGACCATGGCGATCGTTTGCCGCCGGCCGAGTTCTTCCACCACACGCGCTTTGCCGTCCGGCAGCAGTTCGGCTCGTACGTCGACGATACCCGCGTGCTTTGCGATCGACTTCGCAGTATCTGCGTTGTCTCCCGTCAGCATCAGCACCTTGGAAACGCCAAGGCGTCGTAGCTCACCCACCGCGACTGTGGCTTCGGGGCGAAGTTCGTCGCGAACCGCGATGACGCCGATGGTGATGTTCTCTTGTTCCACGAGCACAACCGTGACACCCGAGGTTCGGAGACGAGCGACTTCCCGATCGACCGGGCCGGGTTCGATGAAGCCTGGCTTCCCCAGTCTGATATCCCGGCCGTCGAGTGTGCCGACGAGACCAAAGCCGGGTACGGCTTTTACTCCTTCGGCGCGGCGCGACGAGGGAGCGGCATCGAGGATGGCGCGGGCCAGAGGATGCTCGCTGCGGGTCTCGAGGGCCGCGGCGGCGTTGAGTACCTCGGATCGGTCAACGTCTCCGGTGGGGATCACCTCGATCACGCGTGGTCGATTGCGCGTAAGAGTGCCGGTCTTGTCCAGCGCCACGGCATCCACCAAACCCAGCGTCTCGAGTGCGAGCCCTCCCTTGAACAGGATGCCCCGGCGACTGGCTGCCCCCACCGCAGCGATGACGGTGACCGGGACGGAAAGCGCGAACGCGCAGGGCGCTGCCGCAACCAGGACCACCAGGGATCGAAGCAGCCAAATAGAGGGCGTTCCGAGCAGGCTCCCCCCGAGGGCGATCCCGAGCGCCACGATCATGATGCCGGGCACCAGAGGACGAGCGATCCGCTCGGACATACGCTGGCTTTGACTCTTACGCTCCTGAGCCTCTTCGACCATCCGCACGATGCGCGCCAGGGAGTTGTCGTGGGTGGTGGCCGTTACTTCGAGCTCCAGTACGCCGCCACCGTTGATCGCGCCGGCCAGAAGCTCGTCTCCCGGTTCTAACTCGACCGGAACCGACTCTCCGGTGATTGCCGAGAGGTCCACCGACGACCTGCCGCTGCGGATGACTCCGTCGGTCGCGACGCGTTCTCCGGGACCAAGCAGCAGCCGGTCCGAAAGCACCAACTCACCCGGATCGATGGCCAGCTCTTCTCCATCCCGGACGACGGTGGCCGTTGGCGGCACGACCTCGAGCAGTGCCTTCAGCCCTCGCCTCGTTCGTGTCATGGCGAACGCTTCCAGTGCTTCAGAGATCGAGAACAGGAACGCCAGCATCGCCGCTTCACCCACGTGGCCCAGCAGCACCGCGCCGAGGGCGCCGATGGTCATCAGCGTGTCCACGCCGACTTTGGCGCTCAGGACTCTTCGCAGGGAGTCGGGCACGAAAGTCGATGCGCCGGCAAGTAGGGATAGGGAGTAGATCCAGATCGGCGCTTCCTCGAAACCGAGTGGAGACGCGAGCGCTCCGCCAACGAGGAGAGTTCCGGCCAGGCCCACCAACTTCAGCTCTCGAACCTCCCTCAGGATGCTTACGGGAGAATTCGCGGCCGATTCATGAGTGCCACAGCTTTCGCAGCACGTGTCGCTCATAACGCTGCGCCGTCCTCGACGTTCACTTCTCCGAGCGATTCCAAGAAGGAAAGGCCCTCTTCGGTGAGCGCGTAGAGGACCATCTTTCTGTCTCGTCGGGAACTCACGAGTCCCGCGCTCCTCAGTATCCGAAGGTGGTGAGACACGAGGTTGGACGTCCGCTCCGTCACCCAGGCGAGATCGCACACGCAGAGCTCGCCGGCTCGCGCCAGAGCGATGGCCACCAACAGACGAGTGGGGTCTCCGAGCGCCCGCATCCGCTCTGAGGAGTCCTCCAGCATGGAACGAGACGGGAGGGCCCGTCGAAGTCCTTCTGCCACCTCGAGGTCAAGGCAGAGCAAGTCGCACCGGTCGCTGGCCACGGCGCGTCATTCTAACAAGCGTTGATATGTTGAGCTCGAACCCGAGTATCGGATTGGAGACGACGGTGTGGCGCGCCGGCGCGACGGTGGCGATCGGGGTCCTCGGCGGCTCGCGTTCTAGCGAAGCGCCCGACGCTCCCTTGTCGACCGGTCTCTGGTCGGTCGCGAGGACAGTGTTGCCTTCACCACGAGAGAGGTTGCGACCTCGTGCTGTTTGTCCGCGGGGACGAACTTCTTCATCACGTCGATGAGATCTTCCGTGAACAGGGGGTAGAGGTCGGCATCGTCGACGCCGAACGGCGCGCGGTGAACGATGTCAATGCTGGTGAAGCCGGCCCGCTCCAGTTTCTCGACGAAGTCACGCTCCGCCATGGCGCCGGCCACTCAACCGGCCCAGGCCGCGGGATGAGTGAGCACCTCCGGCGGCAACTCCTCCTCGTCGATGGTGAGATCGGACACGCAGAACCTTCCATCCGGACGCAGGACCCGCGCGCACTCCGCGAGCGCGCGCGCCTTTCTGGGAGAGAGGTTGATCACGCCATTGGAAATGATCTGATCCACGCTGTCGTCCGGCAGGGGAATGGCCTCCATGTCCCCCTCGACGGTCTCGACATTCTCCAGTCCTGCTTCTGCGGCCGCCATTGCGGTCCGCTCCAACATCTCGAGGAGAAAGTCGAGCGCCAGCACCCGTCCGGTCGGTCCGGTGCGGCGCGCGGCGATGATCGTATCGATGCCGGCGCCACAGCCCACGTCCAGAATCGTCTCACCCGGTCTGATGTCGGCGAAACGCAGGTGATTGCCGACGCCCAGGGCGAGCTCCCTCGTGGCGCGTGGGATGTCGGAGAGCTCGTCGTCCGCATAGAGCCGCCGTGCAACCGCGTCCCCGTCGGAGACGACGCCGGCGTACGCCTCGCGAACGAGGTCCTTGAGCTCGGCCGAGTGCATGAGGTCCTTGGTCATGCCTGCCCCCTCACAGCTCGTCCAGGAAGGAAGTGAGCCTAGCCTTCACGTCTTCGGGAAATCCGACGTCTCCGTGAGTGGCGAGGAACCCTCTAAGCTCTTCGGCGAACTCGACCTCTCCGCAACACCGTCTGCACACGCTCAGATGCTCTTCGAGAGCTTCGCGCTGCGGGCCGTCCACTGCTCCCTCGACGTAATCCCACAGCTGTTTGGCGGCTTGGGAACAACTGATCATGAGACGACCTCTTTCACTATGCCGGTTTCGAGCGCGTGGTCCCACAACTTTTTCTCGAACAACTTGCGACCGCGGTGCAGTCGCGCCAGTACCGTGCCCAGCGGCGCGCCGATGATCGTGGCGACCTCCTTGGTGGCGAAGCCGTCCATGTGCACGAGCACCAGGGGCACTCTGTAGATCCCGGGCAACGACGACAGGACGTGATGAACGTCTTCCTTGGTGAACTGATAAAGGAAATCCAAGTGCAATGAGTCCGAGTAGGGGAAGGGGTCCTGGTCGGCGATCGTGCGGTAGAGCGAGAAGTCCTGGACCTCGTCGATGTTCACTTCCTCCGGGCGGCGAGCCTTGGAGCGCCCTCGATCGCGGCACACGTTGACCAGGATGCTCGCCAGCCACGCCGGCGCGGCGCCCTGGTCCTCGAGCTGCGAGAACTTCTGAAACGCTCTCAACAGGCAGTCCTGCACCGCATCCTCCGCCTCGTCTCCGACGAATCGCCTGGCGATGGTGTAGAGCCGCGGAAGCTGCTCGGTCGCGATCTTGCGGAATCGTTCTCTTTCATCCACATACGTCCCAGTCATCATGTTCGTCGGCCCTTGGTCACACGACTTGTGCCTTGTTAGACGTTTCTAGTCACAGAGTTATTGCATCTTGCTCCGGGTGCAATAGACCTTCGCCTTCGTTCGTCTAAACCAGCGAAACGACGAACGATCTGGAGGAGGCAGATATGAAGAGACGGATACGCATCCGGTCTCGGCGACGACGGGGAGCATGAGGTAGGAGCCGTGATCGTCGAACACCAGCCATTCCTGCTAGGGCAACCAGTCGAGTCTCCTACGAGACAAAAGGAGAAATGACCATGACAACCGCTTCACCTTCGGTTCCTCTACACCGCGTCGAGTCGCCTGCGCTCAGGACGGGTTCAACCCTGATGCTCATCGCGGCCGCCGGCTTCATCGGCTACGCGGTGATTTTCTTCATCCGCAACTACACCGACAGCTTCCTCGAACTCGGCATCGGATCAAACGAGGTCAGCGTCGGCAAGGAAGCAATCGTCGAATTCAGCCCCTCGCTGTATCACTACATCGGTCATCTCCACATCGCGGTCTCGGGCTTCATCGCCGCAACCGGACTGGCGGTTGGCTTTCTGGTCTGGTTCGGCGTGCGGCGGGGCCACCTGTGGGCCTTGGTCGGAGCCGTGGCGGCCCCCGTCCTCGGGCTCGTGGTCGCGCTCCCCGCGCATTACCCGAACAACTTCGACACCATCGGTCACCTCGGGTTGATCTATCTCGCGGTACTGATCTTCGTGGCCGGGGCACTTCTGTGTCTGAGGGAACTGCTCCCGGATGCGCCCGGGCCCGGAGCGAAGTGATGGACGGCGGCGGGACTCCGTCGCTTGGGGATTCGAGTCGGTAATCAATCGTCGAGAAAGGAAGCTCCATGACCGTCGCAACCGTCCGTAACGGAGTAGACGTCGATCAACTGGTTCAGACGATCGACGCGATCAAGGGCGATGAGAGCATCGCCGGCTTCACCTTCAAGGCCGACACCCGATGGAAGGAAGGAAGCACGAGCGTCGCAGAGATCTCCTCTTTCACCCATGCGGGCCAAACCGTGCATCATTCGAAGACCCACGTCCTCACCGGCTGCGAACCGGAGGTTCTGTTGGGGCGCGACCGCGGACCGAACGCGGTCGAGCTGGTGCTCGCGGCGTTGGGCTTCTGCTACTCGGTTGGCTTCGTCTACAACGCGGCCGCGCTCGGCTACGAGCTCGAAGAGCTCTCCTACGAAGTCGAGGGCGACCTGGACCTGCGCAACTTCGTGGGAATCGAAGCCGGCCCCCGGCCAGGGTTCAGCGAGATCCGCGTCAAAGGTCGTGCCCGCGCCAAGAACGCCTCACAGGAAGACCTCGACAGGTTGTGTCGGTACGTTCAGGACACCTCGCCCGTCAAGGACATCCTCATCAACCCGGTGCCGGTGAAAACCACCTTGGAGATTTCCGGATAACGGACAAGAGGCGAGGAGAATCGACGTGGAAGGCGTACTGCGACACCAGGAGGATGCGGGCCGCGCGCTCGCGCTGGGTCCGGAGTTGGTGACGGCTGTGGCCGCGGCGGACTGGGAGGCGGTCCGTTCGAAGCTTCATCCCGAGCTTCATCTGCGCGGCCTTACGCCCGGGAAGTTCAACCAGGCAAACGGGCCGGAGGCGGTGGCGCAGGCGATCGACATCCTCAAGCTGTGGTTCTACGAGGACGTCGATTACCTGACCGAGGTCTTGAGTTGCGAAGCGAGGCCGATGGGTCCCGACGGTCGCTACAAGCTCAGTTACGGGTTCAGGGCGAAGAGCCCTGGGATGTCGGAGTGGTACGCCGACTGGGACCTCGATCCTCCTGGCCCGATGCCGACTGGGTCGTCGAGCAAGAGGGGTACTACGACGTCAAGGACGACAGGATCGCCTGGATGATCATCCTCTGCGCGGGCTACCATCCCCTCGTGGGATGAACGAGGAGCACGTGATTGCCCGAGTGGATTGGCCCCGCTTCGGAGGGCCACCCCAAAGCCAGGCAGGAACGCGGATGCCCGAGGATGCCGCAGATAACGCTCGATTGGGAGAGGCTCTTCGCCGACTGATTCCGGCGCTCGAGGAGTTCAACCGGTTCGAGGGGCCCGATCCGACCGTCACTCACAAGGACCGCTGGCTGTCGGCAATCGACACCCCCCTGCCCCAATTGGGGCAGGGACTCGATGCCGTAGTAGAAACTCTGGCCACCTCGGTCGTCCCCTACGGCCTCAGGATGGGTGCTCCCGGATTCAACGGATGGGTGACGGGTCAACCCACGACATCGGGGACCGTGGCTGCTCTGGCACAGACGGTCGCGGGGCCGCAGCGGTTCTTCTATCACCCGTTCAACGTTCTCGAGGAGGTCAGGCTTCGCTGGATCGCACAGATGCTGGGGATTCCGGGCGATCTACAGGGGGCCTTCAAGAGTGGCGGTTCGATCGCGAACATCGTGGGCCTGGCTGCCGCCCGTCAACGGGCCTTCGAGCGCATCGGGATCGATGCGGCCGCAAAAGGCCTTCCGCCTGGTTACAGGGGGCGGATTTATGCGAGCACCGAGGTGCACCACGTCATCAGCCGCGCGGCGGCGCTACTCGGGCTGGGGCGTGACTGCGTCACTGCGGTTGGCTGCGATGAGCATCAAAGAATCGATCTCACCGCTCTCAAAGAGACCCTGCTCGAAGGAGCCCGCGCCGGTGCCGTGCCGATCGCGATTGTAGCGACTGCGGGAACTGTGAATACGGGAGCGGTAGACCCGATCTCCGAGATGAGCGAGATCGCAGCCGAGCGC
Organism: Actinomycetota bacterium; assembly: GCA_050693655.1. Lineage (GTDB taxonomy): Bacteria > Actinomycetota > CADDZG01 > CADDZG01 > WHSQ01 > WHSV01. Next base: position 9,500 of record JBOGWW010000362.1, read on the forward strand.
GACCTCTGGTTCCACGTGGACGGTGCGTACGGGTTGTTCGCTCGTCTCGACGACCGAGTAGCCCACCTCTTCAACGGTGTGGAGCGGGCCGATTCCGTGGCCGTCGATCCTCATAAATGGATGGCGACACCCGTGGGCTGTGGAGCTGCATACGTGCGTGATGCCGACCTGCTGCACAGGACCTTCACGCTTCAGCCCGCTGCTTATCTAGAGGGAGCGGTCGGTAGCGCCACACAACCGTTGCAGTCACCGTGGGACGTCTTCGCCGGCGAACATCACAATCTGTCGCTCGAACAATCGGCTCCTCCTCGAGGCGTACAGGTGTGGGCGGTATTGAAGGAGATCGGAGTTAGGGGATTGCGAGCACGCGTCGACAGACACCTCGACTTCGCACGGCGGCTCGCCGACCGGGTAAGAGTCGATGATCGCCTGCAGCTGCTGAGCGAACCGACACTTTCGATCTGCTGCTTCCGGTACTTCCGCGAGGACTTGGACGACACCGAGCTGGATGCCCTGAACGACGAGATAGTACGCAGTCTGCATGACGGCGCTCGCTTCATCCCCTCGACGACCCGCGTTCACGGGAGGCTCGCGATCCGACCCTGTTACATCAATCCGCGGACCACCGAGGCGGAAGTCGAGGGTTTGGTGGATGCGGTGATCGAGATCGGCTCGAAGCTCTAGATCCAGCTCGTGCTCGACCCCAGTCCCTTGCCGGAAAGAAGAGAATGGTGCACGAGAACCGAGACTCCGATGAGATCACGTCACCGGCCGAGATGAATCGGCCGGACGTCGCAGCGCTCCTAGCGCGCACCTACTCGGAGATCGCACCCTCCTACCGGGCCCTGTGGGCTCCCCTCATCCATCGGTTCGCGCGCTCGCTCCTCGAAGAGCTGCCGCTTTCCCGAGCGAGGCGTGTCCTGGATGTGGGCGCGGGGGTCGGCACCTTGCTTCCGGATATCGAAAGAGCTGCCCTCGATGCCTTCGTGGTGGGGGTCGATCGAGCCTCGGGCATGATCGCGGAGGCTCCGGTCGAGTTCGCGCGGGCGGTCATGGATGCCCGCCGCCTTGGCTTCGAGCAGCGTTCGTTTGACGCGCTGACCATGGCTTTCGTGTTGTTCCATCTCGAGGAACCCATCCTTGGTCTGAGAGAGGCGGCGCGGGTCCTTCGGCGGGGCGGCGCGATCGGCACGCTGACCTGGGGTGCTGGTTCGGGCTACCGGGCCCTGGATGTCTGGAATGAGCAACTCGACACCGTCGGGGCGGCGCCGGCCGAGGAGCGCTTCGCCCGTCACGACCTGGTCGACACCACCGACAAGATGCAGGGTTTGCTGGAGCGAGCGGGTTTCGTCTCGGTCCGTTCCTGGACGCAGCCCTTCGAGCACCGTCAGTCACTCGATGATTTCCTCGCCCACCGCACCGGCCACGGCTCGAGCAAGCGCCGCCTCGATTCGCTCGACGCTCGCGCTCAGCGGGTTTGTATCGAGCAGGTCCGCTCTCGATTGCAGACTCTGGCGCCGGAGGACTTCACCGATCGGGCCGAGGTCGTCTTTTCGACCGCCACTACGGGGGCGAGCTAGAAGGGGTTCGGCCTGTTGTCGTGAGTGTCTCGTACATGCTGAGCGCCACCCCAAGGCCGGATGCGCCAGCGGGGATGGGTCCACGACAGCAACCGCGCGAGAAGGGTCGGTTAGACCAAGACACGCAGGTGCTCTGGTGGGAGGTTTTTCGGTTCCACTACCGGCTGTGGCTGGGTTCGGGCAACCACCGGTAGCCCAGTCCCGGCTCGGTCGTAATCCATCGCGGTGCGGAAGGCGAATCGGCGAGCTTCCGCCGGAGTTGGCGAACATAGAGACGTAAGTAGTGCGATTCGGTCCCGTATCCGGGCCCCCATACTTTCTGCAGCAACCAGGTGTGCGTGAGAAGTTTCCCTGGGTTCGTGGCCATCGATTCCAGGAGCCTGTACTCGGTCGGCGTGAGATGGACCGGCTCGCCCTCGAGCTTGACAAGTTTCTTGAAGAGATCGACCTCCAAGCCCTCGAAACGAAGAACCGGGTCTAGCTCGCCGTCGTCTACCGCTCGTCTGCGGACCGCTCGCATGCGCGCAAGCAGCTCCTTCATCCCAAAGGGCTTGGTGATGAAGTCGTCGGCGCCGGCATCCAGCGCGGCAACCTTCTCCTCCTGGCTGTCTCGGACCGAGATGATGATGACGGGTAGTTCCGACCAGGCACGCAGACGGCCGATCACTTCGTGACCTCCGATTCCTGGCAACCCGAGGTCGAGGAGCACTAGATCCAGATCCTCTTCGGCGGCCAGAGAGAGCGCGGTCTCGCCATTGCCGGCTTTCAGCACTTCGTATCCGCGCGCGCTGAGAGCATTTGTCACCGCCTTGAGCATCTGCGGGTCATCGTCAACCACGAGCACTCGCTGCCCCATCGCTCACCTCCTTGGATGAGGGTTCGAGGCCACAGGGCAACTCGAAAGTGAAGGCCGCGCCCCCTAGCGGATTGTCCGACACCCACATCCGTCCACCGTGAGCGCTCACAATCGCGTTGGATATGGCGAGGCCCAAGCCGGTGCCGGAGGCAGACACGCTGCCGCGCTCGAAGGGCTCGAAGATCCGGTCCCTGTCTTCTGTCGGGATGCCTGGGCCTCGATCGAACACCGTGACGCGCAACCCCTCAGCGTTGCCGACGGCCACGAGTGAGACGGGGCTGCCCGGGGGCGTGAATTTGATCGCGTTTTCGATCAGATTGGTGAGCACCTGATCGATCTGGACAACATCGATGGACACCTCGGGAACTTCATCTCCCACCCTTAGCTCAACCGCCCGGTCCCCGAGCAGAGGGCGCAGTCGATTGAGCGTGCTTTCCATGACCTCGTCGATCGCGCTGGGGACCCTGGTGGCCACCAGAGCTCCGGCCCGGAGCCGAGCGACATCGAGGAGGTTGTTGACCACCCGATGGAGGCGCTCCGCCTCCTGGCTGATCGTGTCGAGATGGTCACGACGTTGATCCTCTGAGAATTCGGGTCCTTCGATCAGGCTCGTGACCGCCGCCATGATCGCTGCCAGTGGCGTCTTGACGTCGTGGGTTACACCAGAGAAGAGCGCGGCCTTGAGACTGCTCGAGTGCGCCTCGAGCTCTACCCGGCGCATCTCGACGCTGAGGCGCATTCCTTCCAGGGCCAGGGCCAATTGGGTGGCCAGGGACTCGATGACCGTCTGCTCGTCGTCGCTGAGCCCACCACGGGCACCGACCCAGATTCTCATCTCGCCTAAGTCCTGACCGCGTGAGGACAATCGCACTCGCTCAGGGCGTCCGGAACCTTTGGCGGGTGTCGAATCTGCCTGGGGCGTGAAGTTAGTCGAGATCTCGCAGCGGCCCAGGTCGAAGACGTCACAGAGACCCTCGGCGAAGCCCGTCAGTACCCTCTCGGGGGATTCCCCCGACAGTAAGCGTGTCGCCAGACGGTTGAGCAAGCGGGCCTCGAGCTCACGTCTTTCGGCCCTGGACTTGGCCTTCAGGGCGGAAGACAACAGCATGCCCACGATCACCGAGGTGACGAGGAAGGCGAACAGGGCTACGAGATCCTCGGGGGCGGCGACCGCAAACGTGTGAAACGGCCGCGTGAAGAAGAAGTTCAGGCAGAGAAAAGAGAGAAGCGATGCCGCGATCCCGGGAATTGCGCCGCCCACCCGTGCCGCGATGACGACGGCGAGCACGTACAGGACGGCAACGACCGCGGGAGACGGATGCCGTTCCGGAATCGCCAACAAGGTGACGGCCGCAGGGGCAGCCAGGCCGGCGACGATCCGCCGACCGACCGGCGTGGTAACTCTCCGGGGAAACCGGAAGATTTCCATGCTCACCATTCTGCTCTCGGCGGCATGAGACGTGAAGGCTGGCTCGACTAAAGTCTTACGAAATCCTTACGCGTCGGCGGCCTTTGCTGACGGCGCCATAACGGCGCCGTCGCGACGCTACGGCTATGTATCCGGCCGTTTTCGAGAAGCTGCGTTGCACTCATCTCCCGGCGTGGGCGGCTAACACCGAGCAACGAAGGCTGGCGGCACGCCAGCTGTGGGCGATTTCGGCAGGAGCGTCTAGGTGGCTGATCGACCTCGAGCCCTACGAGTACTGCCGCGTGGTGGGCGTCGTGAGAAGTATGCGCGTGGATCCGTCCGAGGGATACATCGGAGTCACGATCAACGACGGTACCGCTGAAGTTGTCGCCCGCTGGTCGATACGGCGGCCGGCCCCAGAGCTCGCGCTCGTCCCAGGAACGGAGGTTGTTCTTGACGGCGTGGTAGCGGTTGGGGATGACGGTCGGCCGATTCTTCAGGAGCCCGAATTCCAAGCGCTCTCTTACCCGGCGTCGGGGTGAGTCCTCGGTGAGCAGGACGCAAGCACTCAAGCGCGTGCTGCTGGGCCGCACGATGGCCTCCGGCGAACTCGAGCACACTCTTCTCCCCAAGGTGCTGGCACTACCGGTGTTCTCCTCTGACCCTTTGTCCTCGAACGCCTACGCGACCCAGGAGATCATGCTGGTCCTGGGGCTCGTCGGTTCGGCTGCTCTGGGACACGTCATTCCCATCGCCCTGGCGGTGGCGCTGTTGCTGGCCACGGTCGTCGTCTCCTATCGACAAACGGTACGCGCTTATCCAAATGGAGGCGGGGCCTACATCGTGGCCCACGAGAACCTCGGCATCTATCCCGGCCTGCTGGCCGCGGCCGCGCTGCTGATCGATTACGTCCTCACGGTTTCGGTTTCCATCACAGCGGGCGTCGACGCGATCGTCTCCGCGACACCGACGCTGGCCGCATCCAAAGTCCCAATGGCCATTGGTTTCGTGTTTTTCGTGACCCTCATGAACCTTCGGGGGACAAAAGAGTCGGGCACGCTATTCGCCATTCCCACCTACGGCTTCGTCTTGTCGATCTATGCACTGCTCGCAACCGGTCTCGTCAAGTGTCTCGGTGGCTGTCCCCTGGCGGAGAGTGCAGGAACGCATCTCGAGCCAGAGCAGACCCTCAACCTGTTTCTCATCCTTAGGGCCTTCTCCGCCGGGACCACCGCGCTGACGGGAGTCGAGGCGATCTCCAACGGAGTACCGGCCTTCCGCTACCCGCAGTCCAGGAACGCCGCTACCACGCTCTCGATGATGGGTGTCATGTCCATCTCGATGTTCCTGGGGATCTCTTGGTTGGCGAACCACACCCAAGTCGTCTACACGGAGGAGTCCGCCCGCACGGTCGTTGCCCAGATTGCACATGCTGTCTTCGGTGGCGGATTCATGTTCTACGCCCTGCAGACCATGACGGCCGGCATCCTGATCCTGGCGGCGAACACCGCCTATCAGGACTTTCCGCGCTTGGTCTCCATCCTGGCGCAGGACCGCTTCATGCCACGTCAGTTCATGAACCGGGGCGACCGGCTGGTGTTCTCCAACGGCGTCGTCATCCTCGCGCTGCTCGCCTCGTCGTTGATCGTCATCTTTGATGCAAACCTCAACAGCCTGATCCAGCTTTACCTGGTGGGCGTGTTCATCTCCTTCACCCTCTCTCAGGCGGGAATGGTGGTCCATTGGAGGAGGGTGCCGGGACCTGGCTCCAGGAACAGGATGCTCATCAATGGCTTCGGTGCGGCGATAACCGGCGTCGTCTTCCTCGTGGTCGTGACCACGAAGTTCCTCAGCGGTGCCTGGATAGTGGTGAGTGCGATCCCACTGTTGATCCTGCTGATGCGTGCTATCAGCCGCCATTATGCCGATGTCGCCCGACAGCTGGCGCATCCCGCGCGCAGGCCGCCAGATCGACGGGCCGGGGACAATTCCATGGTAATCCTCGCAACTCGAGCCGACGAGGCAACGGCGCGAGCGGTGGGATACGTGCGTGCGGTGCGGCCGCGTCAAGCGACTGTCATCACGTTCGATGAGAGCAATGCGGTGGCCATAAGACGGCTGGCTCCCGAAATGAAACTCAGCGTTCTGGAAGGTGATGGAGGGTCGGCGGCGAGCATCAAATCGCATCTGTCGGAACTCAGGAGGAAGCTGCCTCCAGGAGATTTCCTGAGCCTGGTGATTCCGGAGATCCTTGAGGGGAGAGGCCTCCGGGAGATTCTCCGGCGCCCCGGCATCCACCGACTCAAGGCGTCGTTCTTGCGCGAGCGGGACGTTCAGATCGTGGACCTGCCCCTCATG
>JBOGWW010000363.1:0-3068 GCA_050693655.1 Actinomycetota bacterium
GCGCAGGGTGACGTCTCGATCTGGGGGAACCTCGTGTTCCGTTCGGTGGACGCGCCGCAGTCGAGCATGGACTGCAACAGTACGGGTGCGACCGCCAGCACGCCCGGAATGTTCGAGGGCATCCAGATCTTCGACATCAGCGACGTGACAAATCCCGTAAGGATTCATTCGGTGCCCACGGACTGTGGTTCTCACACCCACACGCTCGTGCCGGATACGGACAACGACCGGGTGTTCCTTTACATCTCGTCGTATCCCCTCGGCGGTAACGCGCTGGGCCCGAACTGTCAGCAGCCGCACGGTTACATTTCGATCGTCGAGGTGCCTCTGAGCAACCCTCAGGCGGCGACCGTGTCGAAGTACTTCCTCGACGACGACACCGAGTTTGGAACCTGGCTCGGGTTCACGTTCCGAGCCTGCCACGACATCAGCGTCTTCACCGAGCTGGGCCTTGCGGCGGGCGCCTGCATGTCCGAGGGGCAGCTGTGGGACATCTCCGACCCGGCGGAACCGGAGTTCATCTGGCGGTACGACAACCCGGCCATCCAGCCGGCCAAGGTCGACCTCTTCCACTCGGCGTCGTTCACGTGGGACGGCAAGATCGTCGGCTTCGGTGACGAGTCCGGCGGCGGCGGGGCGGCGAGGTGCGTCGATCCCAACGACGATCAGGGTCGCGCCTGGTTTGTCGAAACCGAGTCTGGCGAGGAACTAGGGAGCTACAAGATCCCGCGCTCGGTATCGGGGACGTGCACGATGCACAACTTCAACTTCATCCCGCGAAAGCACGGTAAGTACACGCTCGTCGCGGGCAACTACACAGGAGGAACCACCGTCGTCGACGTCAACAAGCTATTGGCGGGCGCCAGCGAGGCGGAATCCGAGATCGCCTGGGCCACGCCTGAAGACGTCAACGTATGGTCGTCGTATTGGTACAACGGCCAAATCATCGTGAACGACCACCACCGCGGCGTCGACATCTTCCAGCTTCGTGACGGGTCGCGGGCTACCGCGAAGAAGCTGCCCTACTTCAACCCGCAAACGCAGGAGCAAGTGATCGACTAACTGCCCCACCTCCGAGACGGGCCTCCCCGATTATTGGGGGAGGCCCGTCTCCTTAGCGCGCCGTCTCCCCGCGCGCGCGAACAAGCGGTGGACGACGCACGTGAAGTCGTCGATGGCTAGCGTCGTCATCGGCTCTTAGCACCTCCTCCGCCCTCGCGGTGACCTTGGGCAACGGGTGGTCGCATCAATGTTGCCCGCTTTCGGGCGATTCTCTGCGACGACAGCCGCACCTTGGGAGGTCGAACCTGCGAACATGGGTCCGCGACGCAGTGCGGGTCGGATGACCAGGACCACTATCTGACGCAGGGAGGAACGATGGCCAAGGGCATCCTGAAACGCCTCGCCGAGGGTCCCGTCCTCGGTGATGGCGGGTACCTGCTCGAGCTGGAGAAGCGCGGGTAGTGCAGGCGGGACCCTTCACGCCCGAGGTCGTGATCGAGCACCCGGACGTTCTCGCCGGCCTCCACCGCGAGTTCCTCCGAGCCGGCGTGGACGTTCTTCAGACGATGACCTTCTACGCGAGCGACGACAAGCTCTCGACCGTCGGCTGGAAGGCAAGGTCGACGAGATCAATCGAACCGCGGTGAAGATCGCGTGCGAGGTTGCTGCCGAGGGCGATGCCCTCGTCGCCGGGAACCTCTCACTGACGTGGAGCTACCTCCCCGACGAACCTTCAAGTACCGATCGCGTCCGGGCACTGTTCGACCGGCAACTGGAACAACAGCTAGATGCAGGCCCCCCCGACTTCTGGATCGGCGAGACCTTTGGCTACCTCGGCGAGGCGTTGCTGTTCGTTGAGGGTGCGCAGACCACAGATCTGCCCGTGATGGTGACGATGTCGTTCGAACAACCGGTGCCGCGATCCTACGAGGGTGACACGCCGGCAGAGTGCGCTAGGAAGCTCAGCGATGCGGGCGCCGACGTAGTCGGCGTGAACTGCCTGAACGGCCCGAAGGGTCAGTTGCCGATTGCGACCGAGATGCGCGCGGCGGTCGAAGGGTTCGTGGCCGCGCAGCCGGTCGCCTACCGGACGAGTGCCGAGCAGCCCGACTTCACCGCGCTGTCGAACTTCCCCTACGAACTCGATCCGCTACAGCTCTCTCGCCGGGAGATGGCGGAATTCGCGCGGCAGGCGCGCGAGGCCGGGATCGACTTCATGGGTTCGTGTTGCGGTTCGGTTCAGGCACATGTGCGTGCGATGGCGAAGGTGCTGGGCAAACTCCCCAGCGAGGAGCGCGCGTGGAAGAGCGAATTTGGAACGCGCCATGAGCGCCTACGAGTACCACGCCCACGCCGAAACCGAGATGTGACATAAGCAGGCGCAGTGAGTTCGACGTCGCGGTCGTCGGGCTCGGCGGGATCGGTTCTGGCGCGGCGTATTGGGCTGCCAAACGGGCCGGCACCGGTGTCCTCGGGCTCGAGAGGTTCGACTTCGGCCACGAGCGAGGAGCGTCGCAGGACCACTCACGAATCATCAGGCTCAGTTACCACACACCCGAGTACGTCCGGTTCGCGCGCGACGCGTACGCTGCATGGTCGGCCCTCGAGGAGGAGTCGGCGCAGCTCGTGATCCGGACGGGGGGACTCGACCTGTATCCGGAGAGCGCTTACGCCTGGATCGACGACTACGTCCGCTCGCTCGACGCGGCCGGCGACATCCCGTACGAATGGCTCGACGCCGGCGAAGCCATGAGCCGGTGGCCGGTGTGGTGCCTCCCCGATGACGTTCGCCTCATGTACCAGGAGGACTCCGGGCTCGTGGCGGCCGCGCAGGCGAACGCCGCGCACAGGCGGTTGGCCGAGTCGATGGGGGCAACGCTGGTGCAGAACACTCGGGTGGTCGACGTTAGAGAGACGGCCGGCCTTTACGAACTCGAGACCGAGGCCGGCAGTTTTCGCGCCGAGCGGCTGATCCTCGCCGCCGACGCGTGGACGAACGAACTGCTGGCACAACTCTGGCGTCCGATCAATCTCACCCTGACGCAGGAGCAAGTCACGTACTACGC
>JBOGWW010000364.1:0-4581 GCA_050693655.1 Actinomycetota bacterium
TGAACGCGCAGATCCCGCAGCAGTTCTCGACCGGGTCGCCTCCCGACGTGACCGTTGGGCTTCCGGGGCTCATGCGCCTGCTGGTCGAGAACGACTTTCTGGCGCCGGTGGACGATCTCTGGGAGCAATGGGTAGAAGACGGCGAGTACACGGATTCCCTGCGTGAGGTCGCGAGCGTCGACGGAACCGTCTACGGAGTGTGGTTCAAAGCCAACGTCAACTCGCTGATCTGGTACCGGCCCGACACCCTCGAGCAGGCGGGAGTCGAGGTCCCCGAGACGTGGGACGACTTTCTCGCCGCGATGACCGCGCTGGAATCCGAGGGCCTGCAGCCGATCGCGGTCGGCGGCGCCGATGGGTGGCCGCTGACCCAGTGGGCGGACGCCATGCTGGCAACCGTGGCGGGGCCCGAGGCGTTCAACGGGCTCATCGACGGATCGGTGCAGTGGGACGACGAGCGCGTCGTCGAGGCGTTCGAGGTGTTCGGGGAGATCATCGCCAACTACTTCCCCTCCGATGCCCTCGACCGAGGTTTCGTCGAAGCGACCTGCGCGGTGATGGACCAGCGGGCGGCGTTTCAGAACCAAGGCGCATTCGTAAACCTCGTAGCCCGCGGAGAGTGCGACGAAAGTCTCAGGCCGGGCCGGGACTACGCCTTCTTCAATCTGCCCAAGTTCGACGAGAGCGCGTCGGACGTCCAGTTCATCAGCGGGGACCTTTTCGTGGCCGCGAGCGACACGGACAACCCAACCGCCGCCCGGGCACTGCTCGAATATCTCGGCTCGGCCGAGGCACAACAGATATGGGCGGAGCTCGGAGGTTTCATCGCGCCCAACGCCGAAGTGCCCCTCGACGTCTATCCGACCGAGAACGACCGCCGGGCCGCGGAGCTGTGGCCCGCGCACTCCGAGGCGACGGCCGTGTACGACCTCGACGACTCGATCGGAGGAAGGATCCAGACGACCGAGCGCGAGTCGCTGCAGCAGTTCGTCCGCGACCAGGACGTCGATGTGTTCATCGACACGATGATGCAGGTCACCGAGGAAGTGCGCGGTGGCTGACGGCCGGAGTTAGCACTCGGGGGCCCGCATGGCGGAGACCGTCGCGAGGGAAACCGGCAGGCCCTTAGGGCGCCGGGCGCGTCCGGAAGGTCGGCGCCTGTGGGTCTACTTCGTCGCGCCCCTGTTCGCCGCGTTCGGCCTGTTCTACCTCTGGCCGGCGCTCAACACGCTTCTGGGCAGCTTCTTTGAGTGGAGCGTCTTCAATCCGTGGAACCTCGTCGAACCGGCTACGTGGACCTTCGCGGGCTTCGAGAACTACATCGCGGTGCTGACGAGTGAACGGTTCTGGAACGCAGCGATCAACACCGTGGTCTGGTTGATCCTCTTTCCCGCCGCCACGACCACATTCTCGCTGCTGGTCGCGGTGTTGATATGGCAGGTCGCGGCCGGCGGGCGCCTGTTCCGAAGCGTGTTCGTGCTGCCGATGACGATGTCTCTGACCGCGATCGGCGTGATCTGGAAGCTCATGTTCAATCCCGACTACGGCACGGTGGACGGCCTGGTGGGTTTCTTGAACGCCGACATCTCCTTCGACTGGGGCTTCTTCCGGTTTCAAGCATCGAACTGGCTCTCCAACCCGGGTGCGCTCGATCTCGGCTTTGCCGAGCTGTCGCTCGTTAACCTCTCGTTGATCGTCGCGGCCTTTTGGGCCTTCACGGGCTTCGGTGTGATCACGTTCACCGCCGGTCTGACGGCCGTTCCCACCGAGCTCGTCGAGGCCGGGCGAGTGGACGGAGCCAACGGGCGCCAGGTCGTCTGGCACATCGTGGTGCCCATGCTCCGGCGCTCGATCGTGGTCGTGGCGGTCGTCAGCGTCATCTTTGCTCTGCGCACCTTCGACATCGTGTGGGTCATGACCGCCGGAGGGCCGGCAAACGACACCGAGGTGCTGGCGGTACTCCTGTGGAAGCAGGCGTTCGCCTTTCTCGATGCTCCGCTCGCGGGCCAGGCGTCGGCGATCGCGATCCTGTTGTCGGTCGTCATGGTCACCGGCGCCTTTCCGTATCTGCGGGGAGTACTCCGGGGAGGCGGACGGTGATGGGGATCCGGTCGCGCTTTTCGATGATCGTCACCTACGGGACCCTGACGGTGCTCACCGTCGTGTGGCTGATCCCGCTGGCAACCGTCGCGATGTCGTCGCTGCGCCCCCAGGACGAGATCCGCGCCGGGTGGTGGAACCTCCGCAGCGCGACGTTCACCTTTCAGAACTACGTCGAGGCCTGGAATCAGGGGCTCTCGGAGTTCGTGGTCAACAGTCTGATCATCACCCTGCTCAGCGTGTGCCTGACGGTGGTCGCGGGAACCCTGGCCGCCTACGCGTTCGCGCGGCTGAGTTTCCGGTTCAAGAACGTCTCGTACTTCCTTCTCATCACGACGATGATCGTCCCGGTCCAGCTCATACTCATCCCCTTGCTCCCGTGGTTCAGGACGCTCGGCTTCGACGCCGGAGCCTTCGAGCCCTATCTCGGGATCGCACTGGTCCACACCGCCTTCGGGGCCGGCTGGGCGGTTTTCATGATCACGAGCTTTCTCAACGAGTTGCCCGAGGAAATCATCGAGGCCGCAAGGATCGACGGGGCGGGACACTTCGATCTGTTCCGGCGCATCGTCGTGCCCCTGGCGGTCCCGGGGATCGTCTCCTTCGCCATCATCGACTTCATCTTCGTTTGGAACGACCTGCTGCTTGCGCTCACTCTTTTGGGCCGCGAGTTCCAGCCGCTCACCGTGGGCCTCGCCAATCTCCAGTCACCGCACCTCGCCCAGGACGACCTCGTCTCGGCTGGTGCGATGATGGCGATCCTGCCCCCGCTCCTGCTGTTCGTGGCACTCAACCGCTACTACGTCCGGGGCCTGTTCGCCGGCTCCGAGCGGTAGCCGCCCCGAGACGAGCGCTTGTGCCGCATTGCATTGGAATGCAATGTGATGGGTGAGAGAGGCGTCAACGGCGTGCCCGAATTCGAGAACTCTGATGTGGAGGATCAGTATTGGAGCGAAGCGGACATGACCGACCGTCGTCGACGATGTCATGACGAAACTTCCCGAACTTATGAGTGAGCGTCGTTGCCCGAGTGGAGTCAGCCACTCCCTGCCGCACTCCTGACTTCGACTGACCGATTCGTAACCTCCTGCGCTATCCCGCTCAACTGGTCCAAGATGTCATCTGGCGACGCCTGGAGGTCAAGCGCGTGCGCCAGGATCTCCGTCCCGGCGTTGCGGACGGTGTAGCGCGCGGGTTCCTCGTTGCCCTTGGCGTAAATCAGGCGGCCTTGTCGAAGCCCCAAGGCGGTGCAGTAGGCCAGCATCTGGTACAGGTCCGCATCCGGGAAGCCCGAGGGGCGCTCGGCCTTGTACTTGGCGTCGACGACCCCCACGACCGATCCACCCTCGCCGTAGAGCATCAGGTCGGGACGGATCTTGGCTCGCCGCTCCACATCAAGCGTCCAGCCCGTGTCCTGTGTGACCGGTCGGATCGAGCCACGGACGGCCTCCGACAGCGCCACGGTCACGAAGTCCTCGAAGATCCGGGCCATGTCGAACAGGAAGCCGCTGACCTGCACTTCGCCGGTGGCCTGCTCCACCGAGCCGGCTTTCAGGACCAGCTCAGCGAGGCGGACGGCGGTGTGATACCGAGTGTTCAATCTCGTTGGTTGCCATGACGGGAGTTGGTGGCCCTTCGGGATCTCGTCGACGTCCACCATACGAGTCACCGCACGCAGCAGACGATGTCGCACCATCTCAGGAATGCGTGGAAGCCGTAGCAAGCGAAGTGCCGCGGAAAGCAGCAATCGGTTCTCTGGAATATCCACGGTGAAGTCGTCGTAGACAACTTCAAGGGGGACCGCCAAACCAAAGCGATAACGAAGCTGGTCCGCCTCGCGGATCCGCCCCCTTAGGACGGAAAGACTCTCCTCGGTGCGACGGTAGCCTTGGAGAAGACCTTGTTGCAAGGCCCTATCTGCCTGTCGCTCGAACGCGACGGCCATCGCCGGGAGCAACTCCGTCTCGCGGCGGAGGGCGACCTCTTCACCCCGCCACCCCCTGGGGTTGAGGGCGTAACCAATTAGGAAAAGCAGCCGGGCTATCTCTACCTTTGGGGTGATCCACAGCTCGACACCGGCAACTTCGGCCACGCCGATGTAGGTGGTTGGCCGCAGGCGCCAGATGTCGGGCACCAAGGGCGAAGGCTCGGCCGCCACTACTCCGGAGCCCGCCAGCGCGGCTCCGGTTCGAGCGTCGAGGACGACCTCGACCGGCTCGCCGCCTTCGACGAGCGTGATTCGTGTCACTGCTCGGTTGGATCTGCGGTGTTCTCGAAGGCTTGGTCGGGTGAGGGCTCTAACTCGTGGCCACCCGTCTCCCGGGCGAGAGCTCGCCGCAATGATGCAAGGCCGTAAAGAGAATCGAGGTCGAGATTCTGTCCGTAGTGGTGTTCCTCGAGCAGAGGCAGGATCGAGGAGCGCCAGACGCGCTCCAGTCCTTGGTCTTCGTCGTGAACGTGTCGCCGCATGAAGTATGAAGG
>JBOGWW010000365.1:0-10490 GCA_050693655.1 Actinomycetota bacterium
TTCGAGCGCTTCCTCAACCCCGAGCGAGTCGCGATGCCGGACATCGACATCGATTTCGACGACCGCCGGCGCGGCGACGTGGTTCGCTACGTCCAGGACAAGTACGGCAGCGACCACGTGGCGCAGATCGTCACCTACGGCACGATCAAGGGGAAACAGGCGATCCGCGACGCGGCGCGCGTTCTCGGTCATCCCTACGCCGAGGGGGACAAGCTCTGCAAGGTCTACCCGCCGCTCAGCATGGGGCGCGACGGCGGGCTGCAGAAGGCCCTTGAAACCTCGCCCGAGCTAAAGACCTTCTACGACTCGAGTGGCGCCGCCAAGGAGATCATCGACACCGCGCTCAAGGTCGAGAACCTCAAGCGCTCGGCGGGCATTCACGCCGCCGGAGTCGTCATCGGGCCCGCCCCGTTGATCGAGCACATCCCGCTGAAACGCGGCGAGCACGGCGAGGTCGTGACGCAGTACGACATGCGTCTCGTCGAGGAGCTGGGCCTTCTGAAGATGGACTTCCTGGGCCTCAGGAACCTCACCGTGATCGAACTAACGAAGGACTACATCAGCGCCAATCGAGGCATCGAGGTCGATGTGGACTCTCTCGACCTCGCCGACTCCAGGGTCTACGAGATGCTGAGGCAGGGCGACTCGGACGGCGTCTTCCAATTGGAATCCGAAGGCATGCGCCGCCTGCTGGTCCAGCTCAAGCCGGATCGCTTCGAGCAGATCATGGCTCTGATCGCGCTCTACCGGCCCGGGCCCATGGAGCAGATCCCCGCCTACATCGAGCGCAAGAACGACCCCTCCAAGATCAGCTACCTCGATCCCGCGCTCGAGGACATCACCGAGGAGACCTACGGGATCCTGGTCTACCAGGAGCAGATCGTTCTCATGCTCCAGAAGCTCGCCGGGTACACGCCGGGTCGCGCCGATGTGGTCCGCAAGGCCATCGGCAAGAAGAACCGCGACATGATGGCGGCCGAGGAACCGGTGTTCATCGAGGGCTGCGTCAAGACCGGCTTGACACGGGACAAGGCCAAGCGCCTCTGGTCGTTGATCCAGCCGTTCGCCGACTACTCCTTCAACCGCGCCCACTCGGCCTCTTACGCCTACGTCGCCTACCAGACCGCTTGGCTCAAGGCGAACTATCCGGTCGAGTACATGGCTGCGCTGCTCACCTCGGTCAAGGACCGCAAGGACGACAAGCCCAAGTACCTGCACATGGCGCGCAAACGCGGGATCGCCGTCCTCATCCCCGACGTCAACTCGTCGGACATCGATTTCACTCCGGTCGGCGATTCGATCCGCTTCGGGCTCTCGGCCGTGCGCGGCGTGGGCGAGGCCGTCGTGACCAGGATCGTCGAGGCCCGCAAGGCGAAAGGCGAATTCACTTCCTTCCATGATTTCTGCCGGAAGGTCGACTACGCGTGTCTCAACAAGAAGACCGTCGAGTCGCTGATCAAGGCCGGAGCATTCGAGTCGCTCCACGCTCCCGATCACCCCCACACGCGCAAGGGACTGCTCGAACGTTTCGAACAGGTGCTCGCCGAGATCATCGACACGAGGCGAAAAGAGGATGCGGGACAGCACTCCCTCTTCGGCGCCGTCGATCTGGGAACCGCCGTACCCGACGTTCCCATCTCCCTGGAGGAGTTCCCCAAGCGGACCTTCCTGGCGCTCGAGAAGGAGGCACTCGGCCTCTTCGTGAGCGACCATCCCCTGCTCGGAGTCGAGGGGCTGCTGGCGCGCATGACGGACTGCTCGCTGACCTCGGTCGGAGAACGCAAGGCCGGAGAGATCGTGAACGTCGGGGGTTTGGTGGCCGGCATTCGCAAGCGCGTGACCAAGAACGGTACGGTGATGGTCCTGCTCGACTTCGAGGACGTCTCGGGGGCCGTCGTCGAAGTGGTGGTCTTCGCACGGGCCGCCGAGCAGTTCGCGGCGCTGCTGAGTCCCGATGAGACCTTGCTCATTCGCGGACGTGTTGACTTCGATGCGCGCGACGACTCGGTGAAGCTGATCGCGCTGGACATCACGAAGCCGAACCTCGAGGACCGCCCTCTGGTCATAAACCTGACCGCGGAGGCGTGCACCGCGGGAATCGTGGATCAGCTCAAGGACGTCCTCAGCTCGCATCCCGGATCCACTCAGGTGTTCCTCGAACTGGCCGGAGTCCAACGGCGCAAGACGGTCCTGCGTCTCGGGAGCGAGTTCTGGGTGGATTCCTCGAACGGCCTCGCGGCCGAGCTCAAGGTGTTGCTCGGAGCCGACGCGCTGATCTCGCTGTAGGCAGGGGTGGCATCACTTCGTTTTCCCGAGTTGAGCGACGGGGTGGTCTCGCTGAGAGCCTGGAGTGATGCGGACGTCGAAGCGATGGTGGCGGCACTCGACGATCCCGAAGTGTCCTTGTGGATCCCGGTCATTCCCTATCCCTACCGGCGCGAAGACGCACGTACTTTCATCGCGCTCTCCCTGAGAGAGGCGGAGGCCGGCCGGCTGGTGGCCGGCGCGATCGTCGACGCGGCCGAGGGTCGCCTGCTCGGAGGGATCGGACTGTCGAGCATCAGCCGGGTCAACGCCAGCGCCGAGGTCGGCTACTGGGTCGCCTCCGCCGAGCGCGGGACGGGGGTCGCGTCGCGTGCGACCGCGCTGTTGGTGGAGTGGGGCTTCGAGGTACTGAAGCTCGATCGCATCGGTCTGCTCGCGGACGTCGACAACGTTGCGTCCCGCCGGGTCGCGCGCAAGCTCGGTTTCGTCGAGGAGGGCGTGCTGCGCGACCATCTGAACACGCGCCGGGGCCGGCGAGACAGCGTCGTCTACTCACGATTGAGATCCGAGCCGTCCGGCGAGCGGCCCTCGCCGGAACTACCTCCGCGCATCAGCCTCGTCACCCTCGGAGTGCGCGACATCGAGCGCATGCGCTCCTTCTACGAGCGGGTCGGCTGGCCGCTCTGGACGGCGGCCGAGGACGGTTTCACCGGTTATCACACGGGTGGAGCGATGCTGGCGCTCTATCCTCTCGAGTCCCTCGCCGAAGTCAGTGGTGCAACAGCTCCAGCCGGGGGCTGGTCGGGGGTGACGCTGGCGGTCAATGTGGAGGCCCCCGAGCTCGTGGACCGAGCTCTCCAGGCCGCCCGCGCGGCGGGGGCCGAGATCACCGTCGAGCCCGCCGACGCCGAGTGGGGTGGGCGCTCGGGATGCATCGCCGACCCCGAGGGCAACCGCTTCGAGGTCGCCTGGATGCCGGGTTCCTCCTTCGACGCGCGCGGCGCGCTGGTCGTTCCCCGAAGGGACGAGGAGTAACTCGAGGGCACTGATGGAGCTCTCAAAGCGAGTCCAGGCCACTCTCAGGAGGTCTAGCCCCGCTCAGCGAAGTCAAAGCTCCTAAGAGTCAAGCGGGCGCACCAGGGCCGGGCCCACCAGACTTTCCCCTGGTCGCTGCCGGGGTTTTCGCTCCTCAGACACCGTGCCATCAGTTACGCGATGCTTGCACCATGCCCTGCTATCGCTGCGGTCGGATTCAAACGGACCCGGTCAAGGGGACCTCGCCCTGGGGGCGCGGCGTGGTGGAGGGGGAGCAGATCCTGATCTGCCCCGAGTGTCAAAGCGGCGATCCCCACTGGCCGGAATCGCTCGACCGCTGTCCGCGCTGCGGGGGTACCCGTTTGTCCATCGTGATGGGCTCGATGGTGTGCCGTTCCTGCAACGCCGACTGGGCGACCCCCTAGGGCGAGCAAAAGGCGGGGCTCCTTTAGGGTCGGGACATGCTCGAGCTAATCGACGGCCGGGGCCAGGAGACGCCGGTGCACGTCAGACGACCTCAGGCGGTGGGGGCCACCGCGCAGGCCGAGCGCGTGGCGCAAGAGGTGGTGGCCGACGTCCGGCTGCGAGGCGACCGGGCATTGGTGGAGTACGCGGAGCGCTTCGAACGCGCGTCGCTGAGTCCCGACCGTCTGCGCGTGGCACCCAACGAGATCCTCAAGGCGCGCAACCTCGTACGGCCCGAATTGCTCGAGGCACTGCAGGTCATGGCCGACCGGCTGCGCACGACGTGCGAGAAGCAGAAGCCCAAGGGTTGGATCGACGAGCGCAAGGACGAATTCGTCGGAGAGGTCATCCGCCCCCTTCGCCGGGTGGGCATCTACGCTCCCGGAGGTCGAGCAGCCTACCCGTCCAGCGTCATCATGGCCGCGGTTCCCGCCCAGGTCGCGGGAGTGGAGGGGATCGCCGTGGCCTCGCCCCCGCAGCCGAACGGCGAGATCGCAGAGAGCGTGCTCGCGGCCTGTGCGGTGGCGGGCCTCGAGGAGGTCTACCGCATCGGCGGGGCGCAGGCGATCGGGGCTCTGGCCTACGGGACGGAGTCGGTGCGCCCGGTGGAGAAGGTCGTCGGGCCCGGCAACCTCTATGTGACCTTCGCAAAGCGCGCGGTTCAAGGCTGGGTGGGCACCGATTCCGAGGCGGGACCGACGGAGATCGCCATCATCGCCGACGAAGCAATGGATCCGGCGGTGATCGCGACCGACCTCGTGGCGCAAGCCGAGCACGGCCCCCACGGGACGCACGTGCTCATCACGTGGGATCCCGAGTTGCTCGACGCGGTGGAAGCCCACCTCGACCGAGTCGTGCTTATGCACGAACGGCCCGACGACGTCGAGAACGCGTTGATCGAAGGAGGCCGAGGAGTGCTGGTGCGCGACCTTGGTCATGCATTCGAGACCGCCAATGCGCTCGCGCCGGAGCATCTTGCACTATGTTTCGCGGGCGCACCGGACGCGCTCGACCAAGTCCGCAACGCCGGATCGGTGTTCGTGGGCAATCACTCGCCGGTTCCGGTGGGGGACTACACCGGCGGCACGAACCACGTGCTTCCCAGCGGTGGCACCGCCCGGTGGGCATCGGGGTTGGGCGTGGGCGATTTCGTGAAACGGATCTACGTGTCCGGCTGCGATCCGAGCGCGCTCGCGCGCATGCTGCCCCACGTTCAGGCTCTGAGCGAGGCCGAGGGACTCCCGGCCCACGCGCGCACACTCGAGATCCGGTTGGGCGACCGCCGGGGACGGATATGACCCGCCCCCCGCTCACCCCGCGCCCCGATCTCGCGGAGCTCGAGCCCTATGTCTCTCCGCAGCGGGCCGCGCGCTGGCGTATGAACACGAACGAGTCCCCGCTTCCTCCACCCTCCGGCCTCGTCGAGGAGTTGAGCGAACGTCTGGCCGAGCTGGCGCTGAACCGCTATCCGGACAAGGACGCGCAGGCCCTCTACCAGGCACTCAGCGAGAGGACGCGCTGGTCGGCCGACGGGCTATGGGCGGCGAACGGGTCGAACGAGGTCCTGCTCCACCTCTTTCTCGCCTACGGAGGGCCGGGGCGTTCGGTCCTGACCTTCGAGCCCACCTACTCGCTGCATTCGCTGATCCCGCGCATCGCCGGGACGCGCATCCGCAATCTCTGGCGCGACGAGGACTACGTGATCGACCTCGAGGCCGCACTCGAGGAGATCGAGCGCAACGCTCCCGACATAGTCGTGGTGTGCTCGCCCAACAATCCGACCGGAAACTGCGAACCGCTGTCCACGGTGCGGGCGCTTCTTGAAGCCGTTCCCGGCCTCGTGGTCGTGGACGAGGCTTACGGCGAGTTCGCCGGACCCGAAGACTCGGTGCGTCCGCTGCTGGACGAGCACCGCAACCTCGTGCTCGTGAAGAGCTTCAGCAAGGCCTGGAGACTCGCCGGGGTACGCCTGGGCTACCTGGTCGCCGACCCCTCGCTGCGAGACGGAATCGAGCGCGTGCGCCTTCCCTACCATCTGTCGTCGTTGACGCAGGCGGCGGGGGAACTGGCCTTGCGCTTCACGCACGAGACCCTGGGGGCGATTGATTCGATCACCGAGCAGCGAGATCGCATCTCGGTCGAACTTCAATCCATGGGGATCAAGACCTTCCTGTCGCGCGCGAACTTCGTGTTGTTCCAGGTCGATGATGCGGATGCGATGTTCGATCACCTGCTCGAGCGGGAGGTGCTGGTTCGGAACTACTCGTCGAATCCGGCGCTCAGAGGATGCCTGCGCGTGACCGCAGGACTGGCCGAGGAGACCGATGCTTTTCTCGCGGCGATGGGAGCGATACTTGACGAGTCCTAGTCAAAGGCGGGCGAGCCTGGAGCGCGCGACGAACGAAACCAAGATCACGGTCGATCTCTCGCTCGACGGCGGCGAGGTGAGCGCGGAGACCGGAATCCCGTTCTTCGACCACATGCTGGATCAGTTGGGCCGGCACGCGCATCTCGGCTTCGTCGTGAAGGCAAACGGTGACCTCGATATCGACGCGCACCACACCGTCGAGGACACGGGGATCTTGCTCGGCGAGGCATTGACGGAGGCGCTCGGGGACAAGCGCGGGATTCGGCGTTACGGCGACGCCCTGGTTCCGATGGAAGAGGCTCTGGCCCAGGTCGCGCTCGACATCTCCGGGCGTCCTCTGCTCGTCTACGAAGCGGAGTTTCCGGTCGATTCGGTGGGTCAGTACGACACCGTGTTGACCGAGGAGTTCCTGCAGGCCCTCGCGCGCGCTGCGGGACTGACGCTCCACGTCAGACTTCTGACCGGGCGCAACGCCCACCACATGGTCGAGGCCATCTTCAAGTCGGTGGCGCGCGCGCTGGGCGACGCGGTGACCCTGGACCCGCGCGCGGGCGATTCGGTTCGCTCCACGAAGGGTGTGCTGTGAGCCCCCCCCGTGTGGCCGTCCTCGACTACGGAACGGGCAATCTTCGCAGCGTCGCCAAGGCCCTGGAGGCCGCCGGAGCGAGTGCGGTCGTTACGTCCGATAACGACCAAGTACTGCGTAGCGATGCGCTCTGCGTTCCGGGGCAGGGCATCTTCGGCCGCTGCATGGCCAACCTGGCGACTGCCGGCCAGGACGAGCTCGTGAGGGGATGGATCGGCGCGGGACGCCCATATCTCGGAATCTGTCTGGGGCTACAGATCCTTTTCGACTCGAGCGAGGAACAGACCTCCGAGGGGCTCTCGGTGCTGCCCGGAGAGGTTCGGCGTCTGCGGGGAGAGGTGCGCGTGCCGCATATGGGGTGGAGCGAAGTCAACGGCGCGTACTACTACTTCGATCACTCCTACGCGGTGTCGCCGGCGGATGACTCGATCGTTACCGGATGGTGCGACCACGGCTGGAGGTTCGCCGCATCGGTGCGGCGCGGCCCGCTGACCGCGGTGCAGTTCCATCCCGAGAAGAGCGGGAGCGAGGGCATCGCGATGCTGCGCGGGTGGTTGATGCATTCGACGAGAGCGGCTTCTTAGATGAACTTCACGGTGTACCCGGCGGTGGACATCTCCGAGGGCAGATGTGTGCGCCTCCTGCAGGGACGCTTCGGCACCGAGACCGTGTACAGCGACGATCCCGTCAAGGTCGCGCTCGGCCTGGCCGGCGCCGGCGCTCGATGGCTCCACATCGTGGATCTCGACGGAGCCCGCAGCGGGGTCGCAGCCAACCGCGAGCTCGTGCTCGAAGCGGTGCGCAAGGCGTCCTGCCCGGTTCAGGCGGGTGGCGGCCTTCGAGGTATGGACGACGTGGTCGAGGTACTGGCGGCCGGCGCGAACCGTGCGGTGCTGGGTACGGTCGCGCTCGAGGATCCAAGCGAGTTGCGGCGCGTGTGCAAGCGTTTCGGAGACCGCATCGCCGTCTCGCTCGACGCACGCGGCGACGAGCTGACCAGTCACGGATGGACGGTGGGTTCGGGGATGCCCCTGCTCGACGCGGTCCGGATATTCGCCGAAGCCGGGGTGTCGATGTTCGTCTACACGGATGTGACGCGCGACGGCACGATGTCGGGCCCGAACCTCGGCGGCGTGACGCGCCTCGCCGAGGAGACCCCGCTGCCGGTTATCGCTTCCGGCGGGGTGGGAACGCTGGACGAGTTGCGAGCCGTGGCGCGCCGGAGCGACATCGGGGTACGGGGCGTCATCGTGGGTCGCGCTCTCTACGAGGGTAAGTTCAGCGTCATCGAAGCCGTGCGGGCGGCGGACGAAGCAGCGTCGGGAAGGTCTGAACCGCGAATCGCTCCCGATGGTCGCTAAACGAATCATTCCCTGCCTCGACGTGGACAAGGGCAGGGTGGTCAAGGGCGTCCGGTTCGTCGAGCTGCGCGATGCCGGCGACCCGGTGGAACTTGCCGCTCGCTACAACGCCGAGTCCGCCGACGAACTGGTCTTCCTGGACATCACGGCGAGTTACGAGCGTCGTGAGCTCATCTACGACGTCGTCGCTCGCACGGCGGAGACCGTCTTCATTCCCCTCACCGTCGGCGGGGGGATCAGAAACGTGTCGGATGTCAGACGGCTGCTCGCGGCCGGGGCGGACAAAGCGGCGATGAACTCCGCGGCGGTGCGTCGTCCCGAGGCGGTGGAAGTGTCGGCCGCAGAGTTCGGTTCGCAGGCGATCGTCGTGGCGATCGACGCCAAGCGGACGGGGGACGGACAAT
Source organism: Actinomycetota bacterium (assembly GCA_050693655.1). Taxonomy (GTDB): domain Bacteria; phylum Actinomycetota; class CADDZG01; order CADDZG01; family WHSQ01; genus WHSV01. Next base: position 8,485 of record JBOGWW010000365.1, read on the forward strand.
GGGAGGTCTTCGTGGACGGTGGCCGGACCGCCACGGGGTTCGATGCAGTGCGGTGGGCTCGGAGAGTCCAGGAGTTGGGAGCCGGCGAGATCCTGCTGACCTCGATGGACCGGGACGGAACCACCGAGGGTTTCGACCTCGAGCTCACCCGCTCGGTGAGCGACGCGGTGACTATTCCGGTGATCGCGTCGGGCGGCGCGGGATCGCCCGAACATCTCGCCGATGCGGTGGATCCCGCCGGGGGGAACGCCGAGGCGGCATTGGCGGCCTCCGTGTTTCACTTCGGTACCTTCTCGGTAACCGATGCGAAGAGGGCGCTCAAACGCCGCAATCTGCCCGTTAGGATGCCCGGGCCCGCTCGACGAGAGGTAGACCCCCCGTGACCACTTTCCTTCTGTTCGACAACGGTATCCGCAGCCCCGAGATGCGCCACGAGATCTCCGAAGCGGTCCCCGACCCGGTCGTTTTCCTCGATCACCTCGGGACCAGGATCGTGGCGGGGCCCAGCCTCGAGGCGGAGGTATTCGCCAAGCGCGAGGACGTCGTGGACGAGTTCTGGAGCTACACCGATCTCGGCATCGACCAGCTGAACGCCGACGAAAGCATCGCCGCCGATATGATTCGCCCCGAGCTGGTGATGCGCGCGATCGAGCGTCTCGGCGTGTCAGAGGTCATCGTCCCGCCCACGTTCTACGCGCAGGTCGCCGACCTCCTGCGCTCGCGCGGCGTGGTCGTGAACATCGATTCGGAGGCGTGGGCCGGCCGGCGTCGACGCAAAACGCCCGCGGAGCTCGAGGGCACGGAGCGGGCTCAGCGCTCCGCCGAGATCGCCATCCTCACCGCGGCTCGCATGCTCCGCGAGGCAGAGCACACCACCGAGGGAAGGCTCAGGTTCGAGGGCGAGATCCTGACCGCCGAATGGGTGCGCGAGTCCATGGTGGCCGTGCTGGCCCAACAGGGGACCGACTCGGACGAGATCATCGTGCAGTCGGGCGACGCCTGCCTCAAGGGTCACGACCTCGGAGCGGGTCCCATCCTGCCCCACGAGTCCTGCATCATCGACGTCTTCCCGCGCGACCGCCGCACGGGTGCGTTCTCCGATCTGACCCGGACCTTCGTTCCGGGCCGTCCCTCCGACGACTTGATCAAGCTCCATCACCACTGCCGCGAGGCGCTGAGTCTGGCCCTCGATGCCTGCCGCCCGGGGGTCGACGATCTCTATCAGCGCGTGGCGGACTTCCTGCACTCGTACGGTCACGCGAGCCAACTCCACCCGAACGATCCCCCGGTGCCCAATCAGGGTTTCTTTCACGCTCTGGGTCACGGCGTGGGCCTCGAGGTTCACGAGCGTCCGTGGCTGGGCCGTCGCTGCGAGGCGCTGGTGCCCGGTGACGTGATCGCCCTCGAGCCGGGTCTCTACTACGAGGGGGTGGGAGGCGTGCGCCTCGAAGACACGGTGCTGATCACGGACGACGGCTTCGAGTTCTTTACCGACCCCTATCCGTATGATCTGGAGCCGTGAGCGATGACATCACGATCGTCGATACGGGCGACGATCTAGCCTACGGTCCGGAGGGGCTTCTTCCCGTGGTGGTGCAGGACGCCGCCACGAAGGAAGTGCTGATGCTCGCCTACGCCGACGCTGAGGCGGTCCGCCGGACCCTGGACACCAAGACGACCTGGTTCTGGAGCCGCTCGCGCGGCGAGTACTGGAACAAGGGGGCCACCTCGGGCAACACCCAGAGGGTCGTGGAGGTTCGCTACGACTGCGACGCGGACGCACTATTGGTGCTCGTCGACCCCGCCGGTCCCGCGTGTCACACGGGCGAGCGATCCTGCTTCTTCAGGAGCCTCGAGGGAGACCGCCGAGGGTCTTGAGTCGCCACCGTCCCGACCGCAACGCGTTCAGGGAGCTGGCCGCGCGACATCGCATCGTCCCCGTCTGGCGCGAGGTGCTGGCCGACTCCTTCACCCCCGTCGCCGCCTGGCTCCGGCTGGCCGAGGGC
>JBOGWW010000366.1:0-7502 GCA_050693655.1 Actinomycetota bacterium
GGTGACTTTAACCGCACCCTAAGACCACCGAAAGGCCCGTGGCGATCATGTGGCCATGAAGAACTTCGCAACAAGCAGCCGGCCACACACCGACGAAGGTTGGGGTGCTGTGGTGACTCCACTGGCTCTCCCGGCGCAGATGAGTTCCCCCCGCGAGTCTGCGCCCACGGGTTCCCTCGAAGTCGATGCTCTTCTCCTGGCAGTTGCTCGAGGGTTTGGGCGAGTGGAAGCGAAGCGGAGGCGGCGCGAAGGCAATCACCTCACGCTGTGGGAGTGAGGTGGGGTGCGCTCCAGTTCCTAGGGCGAAGGCTGGACCCCTTGCGAGCCCCGGTACCCGCGAGCCGGGGCTCGCTTCCCACACATCTCTAGCTGGGGCCAATCCGGCGATCTTGCAATCACCGACGCCGGCGCGAAACGGCGACGAGCACGGCCGGCTCAGGCCCCCGGTTGTGTATGGCGAGCACCGGTAGGTCGACGAGCCACAGGACGGCACCACTCGGAAACCTCCGAAAGAAGCCGCCCAGGCACTCGACCTCGATCTCGCCGCGTTCGACGATCACGAGCGCGTCCCGCCACTCGGCTTCGTCGTAGGGCCGCGGGCGGCCCGGCGCGACGGTCACCGTTCGTTTCTCGAACGATGATGGGAGACGTTTCCCCAAAAAGGAGAGCCGCTCGGAGTCGCCGCTCATCGGACGGTTGATGGGGGCCGGCGCAGGTAGATAGCCTTGCTGCGCTCGAAGAGCTCGGGAAAGGCGGCTTCGTCCCCCGCCTGGACGGCGGCCGGGAAGGCGCTCTCCGCTGCGCCGCCCACGCGGCCGGTCGGGGTGCTTGTGGCTGATTTGTGACGACCCATCTGCCACTAAGACGACCCGGGAGCGTGAAACTCATCGGTTTCCGGTGCACCCACGTCTCTCAGCGACTCACCCCGACAAGAAACGCTCATCTGCTGAATCGAGATCCAACTCGGCACTTTCGGGAGATCCAACCCCCGCCCGGCGAAGGTCAAAGCTCCGAGGGAACCCTTGAGCGGGCGCCTCAGGCCGGTGCTGGTGTTACCGGACCCCGGCTAACCTGAATGCTCGCGCCACTCTCGGACTACGCGTTCGATGTCGAAGGGCGCCAGGTTGAGCGGTGGACCGGACGTCGGCTTCTTGACCGCCTCAAGGATCTTCTCGTTGATATCCGCCACGATCTGCCGCACCTCCGACTCCGATCTGGCCTCCGACGCGGCGACGAGCGCGTCCTCCGCCTCCTTACGCAGGGCGAGCGTCGGTGGGAGATAGGGCAGCTTCTCGCGGCGCGCCTTCCGCTTTATCCACCACAGCCCGTCGTAGTCCTTGTCCACGTCGGGGATGGGCTTGCCGGCGCCCGGAAGGTCGTCGAACTCGCCGCGCTCTGCCGCGTCGCTGATCTGCCTCTCGACCCACGACTGGAAGCTGACGTCGGGTGGCTTGCGTTCTGTCATGGGCCAATTCTCTCCGAAGTGCTCGGTTACCGCCCAGTCAACCGCCGCGGGTGTCGATGACGCAAAAAAGGTTGCCCTCGGGGTCTTCGAGGACGACGAAGTCTTCGTCCGGCTCGGGTGTACGAGGATGGCGCGTCGCCCCGATCCCAAGTAAGCGCTCGATCTCGGCTTCCGGATCATCGGTGTAGAGGTCGAGATGCAACCGGTTCTTCCCCACGCGCTTCTCGGGAACCTGTTGCAGCGAGACGTTCACGTTGCTCCCGTTGGGGTCGCGCAGTATTACCCAATCCGGCTCTGGTGGGTCCCGGTGGACATAGCGGAGAGCTTCCTGCCAGAAGGCCGACATGGTGGCGAAGTCGTTGCAATCGATGACGACGGAGCCGACCTTCACTGCGATCCCCTTCCGCTCGTAACCGTACCGGTCATCGCTGCGGTCGAGGCTAACAAAACGGACTTCAAGCTCAACCGCATTTACGCACCGGCTCTCGGAGGGGACACTCGTCACATGGCACGCCCTCCACGCGAGCAGATCCGGCTGGCCGAGCCGTTGGCGGCGGTTTCTCTCGCGACGGACCTGGGCAGCGGCCAGCCGATGGGACACGCTTTACGAACCTGCTACCTGGCGATGGGGTTTGCCCGCGAGCTCGGCGAGTCGGTCCAGGATCTGTCCGACACCTACTACGTATCGCTGCTGAGGTTCCTCGGATGCACCTCCGAGGCATCGGCAGATGCCGCGATGAACGCAGGCGACGACATCGCGCTGCTCGGAGGTTTGGCTCCCTCCTTCATGGGTGGACCATCCGAGGCGATCGCTTGGATGCTGCGCCACCTCGCCGAGGGTCGGCCCATCTCGACGCGAGCCCGCGCCCTCGTCGGCGCGTTCACCGACCCCAAGGGGGCCGAACGCTCCATCCGTGCACATTGCGAGGTGGGTCAGATGCTCGCTCGTCGCATCGGGCTCGGCGATTCGGTGCAGCGCGCCCTGGAATGCGCCTACGAGAGGTGGGACGGAAAGGGCCTGCCCAATGGGATCGCGGGTGAGGAGATCCCGGCGTCGTGCCGCATCGCGATCGTGGCGCGTGACTTCGACCTTCTTAACCGGGTGTGGGGGCCGGAGCCGGCCACGGAGATCCTCGGGAAACGGAAGGGTAGGGCGTACGAGCCGCGGGTGCTGGAGGCCGCGCTCCTGCACGGCCCCCGTCTAAGCGCGGAGATCGAGGACGGATCTCTCTGGGACGCGGTACTGGAGGCCGAACCGGGACCGCCTCTAACGATCGACGACGCTCGTATCGACAACGTCCTGACTGCCTTCGCGCACTTCGCCGATCTCAAATCACCCTTCTTGCACGGCCACTCGATCGGGGTGGCGGAGCTTGCGGAACGGGCGGCGGAGATGAGCGGTGGATCGGAGGTAGATCCGAAACTGCTCCGGCGTGCGGGTCTGGTGCACGATCTCGGACGAGTCGCGGTCCCGAGCGGCATATGGAACAAGGAAGGGCCTCTGGCGGACGAGGAATGGGAGCGGGTGCGCCTTCATCCCTATTACACCGAACGGATCCTGGTTCGGTGCAGTCCTCTAGCGGAGCTTGCGGAGGTGGCGAGCTCACATCACGAGCGCATGGACGGGTCCGGCTATCACCGCGGCACCAAGGCACCATCGCTGTCCGCGGCAAGCCGGCTGCTGGCCACGGCCGACGCGTTTCGAGCCATGATCGAGCAGCGGCCATACCGGAGCGCGCTGTCGCAAAGCCGGGCCGCGGAAGAGCTCAACCGCGCGAGCAAAGAAGGTTGGCTGGAAGTCTCTTGCGCCCGCGCCGTTCTGGATGCGGCGGGCGAGCCGGGCAAGCCCCGGCGATCCGCTTGGCCGGCGGGGCTCACCGATCGCGAGGTAGAAGTGCTGCGATTCCTCGCATCCGGGCTTTCGAACAAAGAGATCGCCCGCAGGCTCACACTCTCGCCCAAGACGGTCGGTCACCACGTCGAGCACATATACGCCAAGCTCGGCGTCTCCACCCGCGCCGGGGCCACGCTCTTCGCCATGCAGCAGGGGTTGGTGGGCGCGTAGGGCCCGGAAGATGGGGCGTTCACCCGATGTGAATCGTCCCTCGCCTCTTCATGCTGGTCGCAACGACCTAGCGGAAGGGAGTGGCGATGATCCAGTTCGAGGTGGAGTCCTCCTTGGCACCCGAGGCGGTGCTGAAGAGCCTGACCGACTTCTCCGAGCGGCGACCGGAGCTGTGGCCGGCGATCGATCCGAAGGTCTACCGGGTCCACGAAACGTCGCCATCGTCGGCTCTCGTCACCGAGGGCACGAACTTCATGGGTGGCATCTGGGCCACCGAACTGTACGAATGGGACGCTTCGGGGAGGGTACGAGCGACGATTCAGGAGTCCAACTTCTGGCATCCAGGCGGCACCTGGGAACTCACTGCCGCGCCGCGCGACGGGGGCGGCTCGACCCTAAAGGTGACGCGCGATAGGCGCGCCAAGAACGCCAAGGCGCGCCTGCTCGAAACGATGATGCGGGTCGCCGGCGCTCGGGTTCTCGCGAAGGAGTTGCTGAAGGCTCCTGCCATCTCCGGTCACGTTTCAAGTAAAGGGTGAAGAGAATGTCCAAGGTCCATGCCAACGGCATCTCTCTCTACTACGAACAGCATGGCGAGGGGGTCCCGCTCCTGTGCATCCACGGAACCTCCAGTTCCGCGCTCGTCTGGGGAGACGCCGTCAAAGAGCTCGCCGGCCGAGGGCGATGCATCATCTACGACCGTAGGGGCTCTTTCCGCAGCGAACGTCCCGAGCCCTACGAAACAACCGACGTAAGCGATCATGTCGACGACGCGGCCGCGCTCCTCGATGCCTTGTCCGCGACACCGGCGGTAATCATCGGTCGGAGCTACGGTGGCGAGATCGCCATTGACCTCGCGCGCCGGTACCCGGCCAAGGTAACGGCACTGGCCCTGCTGGAACCAGCGGCGCTCTCGCTCGATCCTGAAGGGATGGCATGGGTACAGCCGGTTGTCGACAAGGTGCTTGAGGCAGGAGCGAGGGATGTCTCCTCGGTGGCGGAGGTGTTCCTGCGCGACGTGGTCGGCGACGAGGGCTGGGAGTCCTTCCCGACGGAGCTCAAGAAGATGTTCATCGGCAACGGTCCCGCCATCTTGGCCGAACTGAGAGGCCGGTCGCTCGACCTCACTGCGCAGGAATTGGCCGAGATCAAACAACCATCACTGATCGTCTCGGCGAAAGACTCCCCTGAAGCCTTCCGGCGTGTCGACGGCGTCGTGGCCGAGGCCCTTCCAAACTCGGAGACGGTCCTAATCGAGGGGGACCACTTCATCAATCCAGCCCACCCGGCCGTGTTGGAGTTCGTTGATCGATTCGTGGCGCCCAGTAGTGCAACGGGCGACGGCGACTCGACCGCCCACGGGCCGGTTCGAGCGGCTCGAGCAAGAGGCCATTGACCGGGGCGGGTTCGGTTCCTCGTTTGCCATTGGTTCGCCCTTTCTCGGTGATCCAATTTGGTCGCGTCGGTACTTGCCGGCATTGCTGTTCGCGCTCACTTTGATCGGCTTCATGGCACGACCGACCGAGCGCACGCGGGACCGTTTCCTCAAGCAATGCTTCGTCGACTTTGATGGCGTCCGCGAGCAGATGGGTGAGCAATGGGAGCCGTTCGCGGCATACGCGCTCGACCGGGCGCGCACGCCGGACATGAGGCCCGCTCTCCGCAGCCTCATGCGGCAGTTCGGGATGCGGTTGATCCCGCCGGCGGACCTCAAGTACATCGCCGTTCCCACGACCCTGATCTGGGGGCGGCACGATCTCCAGACCCGGGTGCGGGTCGCCGAGGCCGCGAGCGCCCGCTATGGCTGATCGCTGCACGTGATCGAGGACGCCGGCGACCACCCCTTCTTCGAACAGCCCGAAGCGGCGCTGCGCGCGCTCCACGCCGGGCTCGGAACCCCGACCGGAGGGGAGGCTGCTACAAGTCGGCCAGGGGATTCGACGTAGCTCGTCGTGAAGGGGACGCGCTGGCCCGACTGTCGAGACCCGCCGCAATGGTTTCAGTAACCGTTGCTCTCATGGATCAACGTCACTCGTTTGGCCTCGTCTCCGTCTCAAGGATGTCCTTAAGCTTGGCGAGATCGGCCCTGAAGCCTGCGGTCCGTTCCGAGCGAGCAAAGCGACACCGTCGCGGGGCGTCGCTCGATCGAGGAGATGGCCAACGAGATCGGTGCTTCCGTGATGCGCGTCGGCGGCGTCCAATCGATCGACGCGATCGGTTGCGCTCGGACCCCGCGAGCCTCCCCATGACGCCGCAGCCTACTAGTTGTGGTGCTCCAAGGCGCTATATATCAGCCGCGCTAATCAGCGAGGATCGACCGACGCCACCTTGATCGGCTCGGAGAGACCGCTCACGCTGACTGCACGGAGTTCCGACACCGGGAAGCGAGTTGCGGCCCTCCTCGTGACGCGTTCGGACGCGATGATCTCGCCCGCACCTCCGATGGCGCCGATGCGCGCAGCCTCGTGCACGCCCTTGCCCTCGTAATCGTTGCCCTTCCGGGTTGCCTCAGCGTGATGCAAACCGATGCGTATGTCGGGCGCGAAGCCGGCGGTCTCGCTATGTTCGACGAGCTTGCGCTGAATCTCCACGGCACATTCGACCGCATCGCTGGGCTCATCGAACGCGACGAAGAAGCCATCACCTAGTTGCTTGACCTCTTCACCCCTGTGCTTTTCGAAAAGCGCTCTGAGCGCTCGATCATGCCACGCGAGCAGCTTGCTCCACGGTGCCTCGCCCATCGCTTCCGCCAGCTTGGTCGATCCGACTATGTCGGTGAACATGAACGTCTTGACCATGCGCACGCCGGGGGCAGAGGCCATGGCCAGTGACTCGGAGACCTCCTCGCCCAGCATATCCATCGCCCGCCGGAAATCGAGTTCCGCTCCCAACTTGCGGAATGCAGCTTTCGCCGCACCGATCTCGAGCACCGCAGCATCCTCGTCGCCTTCGGCTCGCAGCGCCGCTCCGTACGCGAGCCGAGCCTTTGCGGCCTCATAAGGGAGATCGGCCTGAGTCCACAGTCTCCAACTCTGCTTCAGCGTCTTTGCCGCCTGCGCCGCATCGCCTTCCGCCAACAGCAAGGCCCCGAGTGAACAGAGGTACGACGCCTTCAATGCGTTGCTCTCGTAGGTCTCGATTATGGTTTCGAGCTCCTCGACGGAAGCGCGCGCCGTGGCCATCTCGCCCGCGGCAATAGCGATCTCCGCCATCGCCGGCAGAAGGTGCGCGCGATCGAGCCGACTCATCGGCTCGTCGAGGGTCCTCTTTAGGGACGAGAAGGCTCCCTGCGCCTGGCCCTCGGCGAGTCGGAGAAGTGCCAATCCGGGCTGCGGCTCGTGCCCCAACTCGTGTGCCTGCCTGAACGCGTCCTGGGCTCCATTCAGATCACCGATTCGCAGCCGGATCTCACCAACCTCGTAAAAACCCGCGGCCGCGAATTGAAGGTTGAAGTCCTGAAGCTCCGTTAGCGCCCGGCGAGCCTCCTGCTCGGCCTCCGGCCATGAGCCCCGCAGCCGCATGATCTCGGCGCGATGCACCCGACAGATTCCCGGAAACCCCGAGATCGACTGTCGCTCGCACCAGCGCGTAGAGGCCTCCGTCCACTGCCCTGCGCGATCGTAGTCGGCCATGTGTGATGTCGTAGAGATGGCGAGGCAGTACACGATGCCCGCCGTATAGGGATTCAGCTCCCCACCGACTGCCGCGATCGTGGCCTCGTCGAGCATCTTTAGACCCCCGTCGACGTCGCCCTGATTCACCAGGACGTTGCCGCCCAACAGAAGACCGAACGCCTGAACGTCGCGGTCACCGAAGCGCATGCCCAGCTCGAGCGCCTTGTCCGCAAACAGCTTCGCCTGGTCGAGGTCACCACTCATCAATGCACTGTGGGCTCGTCCGGCCGCCAGATGGCCGTGCTCGACGCCCTCCGGTTCGTCTTCCAGGAGACCCTTGGCACGGTTGAACCAACTC
>JBOGWW010000367.1:0-10973 GCA_050693655.1 Actinomycetota bacterium
GTTCAGGAGTGAAACGTTCGAAGTGAGCCGCGCGCCGGAGCAGCTCCCTGACACTCTCCTTCTCGCGTGGGAACACCTCGGCGGCAAGGTAGGTGACCAGCGAACCTCCGGGGCGGCGCAATCCCTCCAGGACCGCAAATCGGCGATCGGGTGGGGATACCTGAAAGGCCTCGGCCGCAAGACGAACCGCCGCCGGCCACCCTTGAGTGATTCGCTGCAGCTCACGGGCCAGTTCCCCGTTCTCCTGCCCGACCGAGCTTCTCAGGAGAGTTGCGATCTCGTCTTCGGAAAAGGCCAGCATCGACACATCGATATCCAGCACGTGCCCTTGCCCGCGCAGGCGCTCGATGGGAAAAGGAGGCTGCCTTCTCGACGACAACACGATGTGGCATTGCTCGGGCGCGTGGCGACAGAGGGCCTCTATCAGCAGTGCCGAGTCGGTCTGCGCGCTGATCTCGTGAAGGTCATCCATCACCAATACGAGTTCGCCTTCGACGTCATCCAGCGCCTCGCCGATTTGACCGGCAAGGGCCTCGACCTGGCTGCCGGCGCCCTCATCTGCGCCCAAGGAGCCTCCCAGGGCGGCGGTCAGATCCTCAGAGAGACTCGGTACCCTCACCTGCAGAGCATCCACGAGCCCGCGCGCCAGGGTGGCGGGAGAGGCATCCGACTTGTCCAGCGTGTACCAGCAACCCCCCACATCGCTGGCCCACGGGCCCAGCATCGTGGATTTTCCGAATCCCGCCCCCGCCACAACCGTGGTCAACCGATAGCGTCGTGCGTCGTCCAAACGTGCCGTCAGCGCGGGACGAGCCAGAAAGGTGTCCGGACGCCGGGGCGGGAGAAGCTTCGATGAGCGCGTCACGGCGAACCCCTCAGAGCAAACGTGTTCGCCCCCGACGGGCGAAAGAAGAACCGGGTCAACTGCGCCGCTCCTGGGACGACGTTGAGGCGCGAGCGTAATGCAGCCGAGCGGGCATCCACAAGGTTAGGAGGGAGCTCCCCCTTCGGCCCCGTCCGAGGCCTACCTCCCGAGAGGGGTGCCGGCCAGACCCTCTTGCAGTGCGGCGAGCGAAAGAAAGACCGCCGTCGCTCCCGCCGTGCGCAGCTCGTCCTCGGAGAATCCTCCCGTGAGCACCCCTATCGTCGGTACCTCTGCACGGGCCGCCGCCTCGCAGTCGAAGGTGGAGTCCCCCACCATCACGGCACTCCCCGCGTCGACCTTTCTCATAGCCGCCATGACCAGATCGGGTGCAGGCTTGGTCGTTTCGACGTCGGCCGAACTGGTCCAGGCGTCGCAGAGTTCGCGGGCATCGAGCATGTCGAGATAGTGATCGAGTTCAGACTGCTTCGCAGAACTCGCCAGGACGACCTTGTGACCCCGGCTCTTGAGGAACTCGAGCAGCTCTCGAGCGCCCGCCATGGCCTCGACTTCGCCGATGAGCTCCGCGTACAGCTCCTTCTCCGCCTCCCGAATCTCATCACCAGACTTTTCCTCTATCTCATCCCCTGCGAGGGAGCGCACCAGGTTGTCCCCTCCCATGCCGATGTGTCGATGAATGCGCCACAGGGGGCGGACGATTTCATGTTTTCGCAAAGCCCGGTACCACGCGATAACGTGCTGGTAGTTGGTGTCTACTAGAGTGCCGTCAACATCCAGGATCGCTGCGGGAGGCATGGGGTGTCCTTCCTTCCAGTTGCAAGTCCGGTTCCCTGTTCGAGCCCAATCAATCGTTCTCCCATGACATTCTGCGTCGAGTCTCCGATTTTGGGTAGGGAGCGAGCGCGATGCCGAGGGGATCATCGAGCGACAACAAGAGCGGACCAAGAAGGAGGCGTCGAGATCTATGCACCTGACGCATGAAGATGTGCGAGCGCTTCTCACGGCGGATCACGACACTGTCGTTTCGATCTATATCTCCACCGAACCCAAGACCTATCAGCCCGAGCAGAACTCACTCCGTTTCCGCTCCGCGCTCAACGACACCACCAAGAAGCTGGAGAAAAGGGGACTTCGGCGTCCCGACATCCATTCGCTTCTGTCCCCGCTCCGCGATCTCTTGGACGACGAATACTTCTGGCTGCACCAGGCAAAGGGTCTCGCGCTATTTCGCTCGGATTCCGAACTCGAGACCGTGAGACTGCACTTCGAGCCGGCCGAGAACGTGCGCGTGAGCGACGCGCCGTACGTGGTTCCACTTCTCGAGGGGCTTGAAAACGGCGAACGCCACGCGTTGCTCGCGGTGAGCAAGAACGCGGTCCGGCTGTTCTCCTGCACCCGGGAACAAATAGAGGAGATCGATACCGACGACCTCGAGATGCCTCGAAGTCTCGCGGAGGCACTGCGGTACGACGACCTGCAGAAACCCGAGTTGCTGCATCACCCCACAACAGGGCCGGGCAGGGCAATTGCAGGTCAAGCCTCGAGGGGTCGGGGCGACCGCAAACATAGCTTCCACGGCCACGGCGAAAGCGGCGAGCAGGAGAAGAACCAGATCGCCGGCTACCTGCACCTCGTCGACGCAGCCGTCCAGTCCCGTCTCTACGACCTCGGTTCTCCTCCCCTGATGCTCGCGGCGGTGGACTACGTCTCCGCCATCTACCGGGGGATCAGCAAATACAAGCCCATAGTGGCCCAGACGATCGAGGGCAACCCGGACGGCCTTCGACCCGGCGAGCTTCATGCCCGCGCGAGACCCATTCTCGAAGCCGGCTGGGAGTCGAAGGTGGCCGGCGCGCGTTCCAGGTTTCAGGAGCTTGCTGCCCGCGGTCTCGCGACCGCAAAGCTCCCCGAGGTCGTCGATGCTGCCGACACCGGCCGCGTCGACACACTGTTGGTGAAGAAGGGGTCGGCCGCATGGGGACGGCTGGATGCCTCGACGCGTGCGGTGACCCTGGCCACCGAGGAGACCCAGGATGACTCGGGGTGGGACGACCTGATGGACCTGGCCGCTCGAAGGACGCTGGCGAATCAGGGCACCGTGCTCGTTCTGGAGGCCGAAGTAATGATCGATGGCGACGCGACCACGGCAGCGATGCTGCGCTACTGATTCCGTACTCACCATGATCGCCGGACGCGGACGGCTGCGATCTTGCGGCGTGGCTACCGCCTTCCGGGAGTAGATCCCCATGCCCGGCTCCCCCGGCGAACCGCGGCGTGCTAGGGATTCGAGGATCCCACGCCCGAGCGCTACTCCCGCAGGCGAGCGAAGCCTCCCGCGTGGGGCTCGAGTGGGGGCGTCGGAGCGCCTTCCTTGTCGCGGAGTCCTTGGAGTATCTCGGTCACGCATTCCTCGGCGGTGAAGTCGGGTTTCCATCCCAGCTCCCGGCGCGCGCGTCCCGTGTCCATCAGCGGTGCCCTCACACCCATGTCCAGCCAGCCCGGTGGAGTTGGCTGCATGCGAAGCTTCCAGGTCCAATCGGCCAGTCTTCGCAGAAGGGAGGGCGAGGTCTTCACCTCTCTCGCGGCCAGCACGGATTCGAGGAACTCGGAGGTGATGATGGGCTCCGCGGCAAGGTTGAAAGCACCTCGAGCGGATCCGAGTAAGGCAATTCGGTAGGCCTCGCCCACGTCGAAGGAATGCACCACCTGCAGTTGCAGCTCGGGATGGAAGGGCACGAGCTGAAGAGCCCGCTTGTCGAACGCCCAAGGTGGAACTAAAGGACCAAAAAAGAGCCGGCGAACCTCGCTCGCGGCTTGCCGCTTCAAGGTGATGGCCGGCCGCAGTCGCACGACGCGCATCTCCGGGTGCCGTGTTTCGAATTCGGACAACAAGGTCTCGACCATTGCCTTCTGGCGGGAATAGAACGAGTCGGGGATACCTTCGGTGGGCCATTGCTCGTCGTGTCGCCGAGTCTTATCCGCCGGTGAGTAGGCTCCGACGGAGGAGGCATAGACGAGGTTGCCCACCCCGGCCTCGGCGCAGGCTTCGAAGACGCGCCGGCTGCCTTCGACGTTGATGCGATTCGTTTCCGCAAGGTCGCGCGAGGGCTGAATCGCCCACGCGAGGTGGACCACCGCGTCGGCGCCGGAGATCAGTGGACCCAGGTCGTCTCTCGCTACGTCGGCTCTTTGCCACGACACCTTGGACAGCCTCAAAGAGGGCAGACGACGAGCGATCCCGACGATCGTTTCCACTTTGGTTTCGGTCACAAGGCTTCGCAACAGACTGGTGCCAACGTTGCCGGTGGCACCGGTAACAACTACGCGCATGGTCCCGGTCCTATTTGGTGTTCGAAGGTGAGGAGTCCAGGAGCTCAACAAACAGAGCGCGGTAATGGACCATGCCCTGTCGGAGCTCCTCCGTGGTTATCTCCCTGTTCTGCCGTACCTCGGTAAGTCCGTGTGCGGCCCTGTAGTTCTCCACGACCCGAGGATGATCGACGGAGATATCCGCAGCTCGTTGATCGAAGTCGGACATCGGATAACCGCGCTTACCCATGAGCTCGTCCACGAGATATTGCGCCGATTCGAGAGCCTTGTGGGGCTCGTCCACGAAGTCCTTTTGGATCCGTTCCCATTCCTGCCCGTAACGTCGCCGATCACCCTCGGGAAGGGGCCGGATATCGAGCTGCTCACGCCGTTTCGCACGCTCCTGCAACTCGCCCTCGGCCCGCCTGCGGCTCTCCCTCTCCGAGACCGTGCGGTCGTACTCGGGACCGAAACCCTCCTTGAGGCGGCGGGTTTTCGAACGGCGAGACACCAAAAAGGCGGCAACGATGAGCAGCAGAACTGCTGCAATCAGTATCCAAACCCACGCATCCATGGAACCCTCCTGGTTTGACATGCTCCGGAGCCCGAGCGCTAAGGGAATTACCCGCGCGGCCCCAACCGAAACCGGCCGCCGATCCGGTCAGACGAAACGATCGGTGTAGAAAACCGATCGCCTAAGCGGACTGCTTCTCGTGGCGGCCTTCGGCGAATTCCTCGATCGTCTGGGAGCAGAAAGCGTCGAGGTCGTCGGGCTTGCGGCTGGTCGTCAGGCCGGCGTCGACCACGACCTCCTGGTCGACCCACGTCGCGCCCGCGTTACGGATGTCCGTCTGCAGACTGGGCCACGAGGTGACCGTCCGGCCGCTGAGTACTCCCGCCTCGACGAGCGTCCAGGGAGCATGGCAGATCGCCGAAACCGGTTTGTGATCCTCGAAGAAGGATCGAACGAAGTTGACGGCACCCTCGTCGGTGCGCAGGAAGTCGGGATTCGCGACTCCTCCGGGCAGCACCAAGCCATCGTAGTCGGAGACACTCGCCTTCGAAACGAGCTTGTCCACGGGGAAGGTGTCGCCCTTGTCCAGATGGTTGAAGCCCTGAATCTCGCCGGCTTCGACCGAAAGGAGCTCAACCACCGCACCGGCGTCCCTTACCGCTTCCCATGGTCTCGTCAGTTCGACCTGCTCCACGCCGTCGGCTGCAAGAAACGCGATCCGCTTTCCTTTGAGTTCGTTGGTCACGGGTATCACCTCTCGAATGGGTCCGGCCTCTCCCGCGCGCTACCCCGCTCAGGCTTTTCGTAACGAACGTCTGGGACTAGAGTGGCGAGAGCACGTCGTGTCCGTTCGAGACCGGTGCCTGGGAAAGTGCGGCTTCCCGGTGCCAGCGTCAGGAGGTGCGCGGTGATGGGTGGTCTGTCGCGACCAGGCTTCCTTGCGCTCATCGCGGTTAATGTGCTCTTCTTCTGGTCGGTCGCGGGGCTTGGTGGTTGGGCCGGCTTCGGGTTGGTGGTCGCGGGCGTGGTTGCGCTGTGCCTGGGGGCGCTTCGCTGGGGCGCCGACTCGCGCGATGGGGCCAACTGGAACAACCGCCGGAGCTTGGGACCCGGAGGCAGGACGACGTTCGACGAGGGCTTCGTGGACGATCAGATCAAGCGCTTGGAACGCCAGTTTCCTCGTCACACGAACTGATCAGACCTCGGCGTCGAGCGCTCTCGATACCTCGTCGTAGAGAGCATTCGCATCCTCGGGGGAATCGGCGATACTCAGCGCGCCCAGCTTTCCAAAATCTCTCAGCGCGCCCAGAAGATGCAGCGTCGCTCCCCGGCGCTCTTCTCGGTCGTAGGCAAGCCCTCTTTGCTCGAGGACTTCGATCGCGCGGCGCGGTGTGAGTGTCCGGTAGCTCTCGGATTTGAGGTTGTCGGAGGCGACGTAGTACTTCGGGCGACCTCCCGCCATCAACTCTCCGGTGTCGTCGTTCAGCCGGCCGCCCGTGATCATGCGCGCCATGAGGAACGGATGCGTCGTTCCGCCCATGCGCAGGTTGATCTCGCCGAGATGGAGGGCGTAGCCGTCGCCTTCCGGCAGGCCGACGAAATCGATCCCGAAGGAACCGACGACCCCTGCCGCCGCCAGCACCTTCGCCACCGCTTTTCCGTGCTCCATGATCTGCGTGCGGTATTCGGAGCGCGCGGGGAAGCGACACCCCAGATAGACCTGGCCACCGGGCCCCCCGAGAATCTGGTCGTGAGTAGAGACGATCTCGGCATCGCCTCCCGGCACCACCCGGAGTTGGACGCTCGGAGAGATGAGTCGTTCGTGACGAGCGAACTGCTCGACGATCGCTCCGTAGGCCGCAACCTTGTCCGAATAGGTTGACCAGGTCTCCTCCGTCGCGCAGAACTCCGCCGGGGAATTCACGAGCGGAGAGCGCAGGTCCTCGAGCTCTATGACCGCGTTGCCCTGACCCGAAAACCCATTGTTCAACTTCATGACCACGGCTTCGATCCCGTGAGCCTCGGCGGACAGTTGCGCAACGGCGTCCTCTAGCTCCCCGACGGAGTTGAGGTCCTCCCTTCCCGGCAGTACGGGAACGCCCGCCGCGCGCGCTACGCGCCTCGAACCACTCTTGGAGCCCAGCGACACAGCATCGGGTGAGGGACCGTAGAGGGGGACGCGAATGTGTTCCGCGATGGCGCGTTCCCACGGGCTGACGTTGAAGGTGAGCATGTAGGCCCGGTCGCGGCCCCGGAGCTCGTCTCGGATTTCATCCAGAACCCTGGATTGCTCCAAGAGCTTGGCCGACAACGCGCAGGGGCGGCGGTCATCGAGGTTGACCATCTTCAATCTCTTGCGGGCCGATTGGGGCTCCTCGAGAAACGAGAGGTAGTAGTCGATGACCGAATCGTCGACCGGTTCCGAGGTCACGAAGACCATCCTGAGCTCGGGATTACGCAACCAGAGAAGCGTGAAGAGCATGCGCTCCTCGTAGTGGTTGATTCCAACGATCTTGCGGAGCTCAGATTCGTCGAAGCTGATGGATGGGATGACGACGATGGTGCCGCTCTCCAGCGCCTCCAGGCCTCTGCCCCGCATCCGTTCCACGAAGGCGCGCTGGCGCCGGTCGAACTCGCCGCTCCGGGGTGTGGGGGACATTGGTTCATCTTGCCCTTTCAATGGTCTGGCGTCATAGGCGAGGTATTGCGGTAGAGAGAAGGACATGAAGACGAGCTTCGACCTCGCCGAGGTAGCGGGCTGGATCGCCGAAGCCGGGAGAATCACCGCTCTTACGGGCGCCGGCATCTCCACGGACTCGGGCGTCCCCGACTTCCGGGGGCCGAACGGAATGTGGACGAAGGATCCCAAGGCCGAGCGTCTCTCTCACATCCGCCACTACCTGGAGGATCCCGAGGTGCGGGTTATGGCCTGGCAGGGACGCCTCAACCACCCTGCCTGGAACGCCGAGCCCAATCCGGCCCACCGGGCGCTGGTGGAGCTCGAGCGCAAGAACCGTCTGCACACCCTCGTGACTCAGAACATCGACGGGCTCCACCAGCTCGCCGGAACCTCCGCCGGCGTACTCATCGAGATCCACGGCACGATCCGGGAGGTGGTCTGCATGGCGTGTGCCGAGCGGGCTCCCATGCAGCGAGCGCTCGAACGTGTGCGAGCGGGAGAGGCCGACCCGCCCTGCCGTTCCTGCGGCGGGATCCTCAAGTCGGCGACCGTTTCGTTCGGCCAGAGCCTCGATCCCACGGACCTCGAACGCGCCTCGCTGGAAGCGGGACGCAGCGATCTCTTCCTCGCCCTCGGCACCACACTCGCCGTCTATCCGGTCGCCTACCTGCCGAACCGAACGCTCGAGAACGGGGGCCGGCTGGTCATCGTCAACGCCGAAGCGACCCCCCACGACCGCCATGCCGCGGCGGTCATCAACGCGCCGCTCGCCGAGGTACTGCCGGAACTCGCACGACTCGTTTGAAATCGACAAGCGTGATCCGAATCCGATGCGGGCCACGTGCGACGGGCGATGACGGTCGTGAGGTGGGGTAACCGTTTGAATCGAGAGCAGATTCCCGGAGGCTACGGTCCGAGGAGGGCCGCCGGAACCACGGCAATCCCGTCGAGACGACGATAGGCATTCTTGCCCGTAGTGACTACGACGGCATCTAAGAGATCGTCGCCGAGCCTCTCCGAAAGCCAGAGAAGGTGCCTGACGGCATCAGCATCGGGAGTAGGGCCGAACTTGACTTCAAAGGCGACGACACGACCGTCATCCCGTTCGACGATCAGGTCCGCTTCGTGGTCGCCGCGGTGGGTCCGGAAGTGCCGGACTCCCGCACCATTGGCCTGTGCATAAGCGCGCAGGGACAGCGTGATCAAGGACTCGAACAGCGCACCCAGGAAGGTGCCGTCACGTGGGATCGGTGGTCCGGGAGACTCTCCCCGCAGGAGCGTCCGGCTGGTGGCCCCAACCAACCGGGCCGCAAGAGCTGGATCAGAGAGGTGATGCTTCGGTGGTAGGGCGAGCTCCGCGATGTGGCTCCGCGATGGCCTCCACGCCGGCACCGGGTCGATGATGAACAAGCGTTCGAGAACGTCACGGTAGGGCTGGACAGCCGTCTTTGCAGGTTTCCGATCCTCCCCTCCCGTTGCAGCGTTACGGATCTTCTCGAACGAGGTAACGGTCGCGGCAGCCGCCGCATAGGAAGCCATCCATCGACGGAGTGCGGTGGGGTTCCGTACGGCGTGGCCGAGTTCCGGGAAATCCCGGTCGACCACGCGTTGCAGGTAGCCGTCGAGCTGCGCACGCAAGGGTCTCCCGCTCAGGCCACGGAGTCCGGGGAACCCCGAGCGGAGGATCTCCTCCGTATAGCTCTCGATGGTGATCCTCGATTCCCCACCGACGTTGGGTCGTTCACCCGTCAGGAGGTCGGCCACGCTGACCGTTGCCATGCCCAGGCGCTCGGCCAACGACAGTGGGCGCATCCGCAGACTGACGATCCGGCCTCCTCCGGTGTGCGTCCCGGCACCAACTGGTGATGCGGAGCCCGTGAGGAGGAAGCGGCCTGCAGGGGCGCCTGAGTCGACGGCGCGGCGTACCCGATCCCAGACCCCCGGCACGTACTGCCACTCGTCGAGTAGGACTGGCTCGGAGGCGGAGGCGAGGCGATCAAGATCTGCTTCGGCGATCGCGCGCTGCGCCGGGTCGTCCAGCTGGTAAACGATGCGCGCGCGTTGGGATGCGGTCGCGGTCTTGCCCACGGCCTTCGCACCCTCGATGGCGATCGCTGGAAGTGCCTTCAACAGAGAGTCCAACTCGTCGTCGAGGATCCGTCGTCGGTACTGCCCGGGAGTGAGGGTCATGCTCGCCACACTACCATTTCGGGCTTGGTTAGACTACCATTTCGGGCCTAGGCTCTGCTCCGCTCTGCCGCAAAAGCAAACCCGGAGTGGCGGGAGGAGGATTCGAACCTCCGTAGGCTGAGCCGACGACTTTACAGGCCGCTCCCTTTGGCCGCTCGGGCATCCCGCCAGTGGAAAGGGCGCAGCGTGCGCCGCGCCCCAAGAGAATACCGGACGACTCGCTCGCTCGTGCCTACTTGTCGGCCTGGGCGTCCCTGCTCGCCTCGGCCTCCTCGAGGATCGCGTCGAGCTGATCGCTTGCGGCGGAGGGATCGTCGAACTCCTCCTCGCTCGAAGCGAGATCGGCCGCGTAGGGATCGAAGCCGGTCTGGTAGAGGTTGCTCGACAACGCGGCCATGAGGGCGCTCTGGGCGACTCCGAAGGCACCCGTGGAGGGCGATGCCGCCGACCCGAGCAACGACGCCGATCCATCCTCGAGCGTAGAGAGATCGGGCATGAAGGAGTCACCGAAGCGACGGGCGAGGGTCAGGCTTTCGATCTCCCTGACGCGCTCGTCCTGCACCTTGGTGATCGAGCTGCCGGCGCGGCGCTCGGCCTGGTTCAGCCACTTGATCAGGGTCTCGTGGGGGTTACGAGCGGCGCCGTTCGTGTCGTAGAAACCGAAGTGGACATGGCTCGGTGTGCTTATGGCGTTCCCGGTGTTGCCGCAGTAGCCGATGATGTCGCCGGCCTGCACCGCGCTGCCCGCGGGGAACTCCTCGTCGTTGAAGTCGCTCAGGTGCGCGTAGTACCAGTAGCTGCCGTCGGAACGGAAGAGCCGAGCGACCTTACCCCCGAGGCCCGCATCACCGTAGTTGACGGTGCCCGTCTCGGTAGCGAGCACGGGGTCGCCGTAGCTGCAGAACACGTCCTGGCCCTCGTGCGTGCGAACGATCGGCCCCGGGCCGTAGCGCGGCGCGCCCCAGGTGTCGGTCCAGGCGGCCTTGCCTCCGATGATGAAGGGCGCGTAGACCTCCCTCACGATCTTTGCCAGGGGCACGCCGAGGGCCCGCAACTCGCTCGCCACGCGCACGAGGTTGTCGGTCGTGTAGGAGCCGTCCGCCGGCACGTAGGTTCCCCTGGGAGGGGGAGCCACCGGGGTGTTCGAGCCGGCGCCTCCTCCGGCTCCACGACCCCCACCGGACCGGTCGGGCTTGTCGGCCGAGGGCTTCGAGCCGGCGCCGCCACCGCCGCCATCGGAACCGCCGCCGCCGCTACCGCCGCCGCTGCCACCACCACCCGGGTCGTTGGGAAGAGGATCGGGGTCCGGCTCCGGCTCCGGCTCGGGCTCGGGCTTCGGCTTGGGCAGGGGAAGGGGCGGGACGGTGGGTGTCGGAAGGATCTGACCGAGCTTCAAC
>JBOGWW010000368.1:0-8959 GCA_050693655.1 Actinomycetota bacterium
GCCCGGAGTCCCCGTTGCGACGGAACTTTCCGTCTTTGCAGTCCCTACCGGAGTAGGTGTCGCCGTCCAAGGTCAGCGCCCGAGCTTCGTCGGCTTCTTGCGCGGGTTCAATTGCGCGTCGGCCGACAGCGGGGTGAGCGCCACCGCCACCACGGTCAAGATCAGCGCCAGCTTCCTGCCTAGCATCTGCCCCTCCTCTCGAAGTCATATAGCAGTCCAGACGAGATTGCATCGGGCCCCTCCGCCTCGGAGTCCCAAGACATCTCCGCTCCGGATGTGAAATTGAGGACCTTGCCACGCTGTCCGGCCCACCGTTGTCTGACAATCCTCGACTTTTGGAAAACGAAGGTCGAGTGCTGAAGCCGGCGCGGATAGAAGGTCGTCCTTTCGCCCAGCGTGGCCTTCTGGTCTCCCGCGCCGTTGGCGGTGGTGGCGAGCTTGACCCGAATCCTTCGAGCCCGGCGCAGCTTGAGGTTCTTGACCGGCGTGCGCCTGTGGACTCTGGTGTCCTTTGAGACATCGACGCCCAGGTCCGACCACACCCTCTTGGCACACCACGCTCCGCGAGGATCTACTCGTGCCTGCACCCAGACCAAGCCGTAATCTCGGTCCTGGTTGTCCTCGCGCAGGGGATCGTAGGTGTAGAGGAGCACGCAGGTCTTGGTCTTGGCGACTACCTCCATCCGCCCCTTTATGCGCGTACGCACGGTCTCGCCGCCACAGCGACGCACGTCGAAGTTGAGCGGCCCCGTTTGCTTGGGCGCCTTTCTTGCCTGGGCACCGGGGGCCTGGACGAGCAGCATCAAGACCACGAAGCTCAGTGCGGCCAGCGTCCTAAATGGGGTGCCGAAATGTCGGTCTCGTGACTGCTTCTCCATCTGTTTCCAGATTACTTACGCTGGGTTCTTCGTCATAGGTGGGTGCTAGCTTCATTTTCATGAATTATCGCCAAATCAGCGAGCAAGCCGAGGAGAAGATGCTGGGCCCCAGAGCTCAACGTGCGGCGCGGTCCGAGGGCCGCGCGGTGGACGAGCCCGAGGACGATATCCGGACCTGCTGGCAAAGAGATCAAGACCGGATCGTTCACTCCAAGGCGTTCAGACGTCTCGGCCACAAGACCCAGGTGTTTCTGGCCCCGGAGGGGGATCACTACCGGGTGCGTCTGACCCACACGCTCGAGGTGAACCAGGTGGCTCGCACCATCGCGCGGGCCCTGCGGCTCAACGCCGACCTCGTCGAGGCCATCTCCCTCGGCCACGACCTCGGCCACACGCCCTTCGGCCACCTCGGCGAGGAGATCGTGGCCGAGTTCTTCCCCGGCTTCAGACACAATCTGCAGAGCGTCCGCGTGGCCGAGGTTCTCGAGCGCCTCAACCTGACCTGGGAGGTGCGGGACGGCATCGCGAACCACACCTGGTCGATGCCCATGCCGACCACGCTCGAGGGCCAGATCGCCCGCTACGCCGACCGCATCGCCTATCTGAATCACGATATCGACGACGCCGTGCGTGCGGGCATCCTCACCGAGAAGGAGCTGCCGGAGGTGACTCTGGCCGTGCTGGGCGGAAGCCACAGAAGCCGCATCTCGACCATGGTCACAGACCTCGTCGAGCGCTCTCAGGACCTCGACGAGATAGCCATGAGCCCCGAGGTCTTCGCAGCCATGATGGAGACGCGCGACTTCCTCTTCGAGCGGGTCTATCTGGGCAGGGTCGCCCCCGCCACGAGGGAGGCAGTGCACGGCATCATCACGACCCTGCTCGAGCACTACGCCGTCGGCCCCATCCCGGACGGGGACGAGTCGATTCCCGACGGCTCGGATTCGGACCCTCGGATCGCGGCCGTGGACTACGTCGCGGGGATGACCGACCGCTTCGCCCTGCGGGCCTTCGAGGGCATCGCCGGAAGCCCGGCCCCCGACCTCGTCGCGGCCCTGTGAAGACACTGCGGGCAAAACCCGGGCGCTTACGGGGAGGCTTGGAGGGTGGTCCTCGTTTTCGAGCCCGGTTCGGTTGGGTGAGGGGTTTTGGACACCACACGTCGTGTGGCGACTTGGATTTTCCCGAAAGGGTCGGAGCGGCTCGGACCGGAGGTGCCCGCCGAGCTCGGCCCTTCGAGCCCAGGCATCGCCTTAGTATGAGGAGCCTTCCCCACCAGAGGTCCCGGCGGTCGTCAAGCAGGATCGCCGCCGGATCCCAAGGCCCGCGCTCGGAGCAGATCGGTAGGTATGGCGAAGATCAACCAGCAGGACATCGACGCGCTGCGTGAGCGCGCGGACATAGTCGAAGTCGTCTCGGGATACACTGCGCTCAAGCGAGGCGGCACGAACACCATGAAGGGCCTCTGTCCCTTCCATTCCGAGAAGACACCCTCGTTCACCGTCGACAGGGCGCGTGGCCTGTTTTATTGCTTCGGCTGTCAGGTGGGCGGGGACCTCTACAAGTTCGTCGAGAAGATCGAGAACCTGCCCTTTCCCGAAGCGGTCGAGTGGGTCGCCCGCAGGTTTGCCTTCGAGTTGCGCTACGAGGAGATGCGTCCCGGTGAGCAGGCCGCGCGCGGACTCAAGGCTCGATTGCTCGAGGCCAACGCCGAGGCCGCCGCCTTCTTTCACAAGAACCTGATGGAGGCCCCCGAGGCGGTCGAGGCCCGGCGTTATCTCAAGGGCCGGGGGTTCGGCAGGGAGGTGGCCTCGCGCTGGCTGCTCGGTTACGCTCCCGGGCGCAATGCGCTCTGCCGTCATCTCCTCGGCAAGGGGTTCTCCGAGAAAGAGATCGAGCAAGCCGACCTCGGCAAACGCAATGACCGCGACCGAAGCCTCTACGACAGTTTTCGCCAGCGGATCATCTTCCCGACCTGGAACCTGCAGGGAGCCGTTGTCGGCTTCGGAGCGCGCGCGATGGGCGACGTCCAACCCAAGTACCTCAACACCTCGGAGACCCCCGTCTTCTCCAAGTCGCGCGTGATGTATGGGCTCAACCGGGCGAAGTCGTCAATTGCCCGCGGCGCGGATGCACTCGTGGTCGAGGGGTACACGGACGTCATTGCGTTGCAGGAGGCCGGAGTCGAAGAAGCGGTGGCAACCAATGGAGTTGCGCTCGGTGAAACCCACTTCGAACAATTGAAGAAGTTCGGACAAAGAGCCGTCCTGATGCTGGACGCGGACGCGGCAGGACAGGGAGCGACGGAGCGCAGCTTCGGCACCCACCACCGGCTGGGGATCGAAGTTCTCGTAGCCACCTTGCCACCGGGTCGCGATCCCGCGGACGTGGTTGCGACGGACGGGCAAGAAGGCATTCGCAAGATCATCGAACAGTCGCAGCCCATGCTCGAATTCAAGATCGAACAACTCCTTAGGAAGGCACGACTCGACACTCCCGAAGCTCGTTCCAGAGCAGTTCGGGAAGTAGCCCAGGTGCTAGGGTGGCACCCGGATCCGATAGCTCGACACGAGTACGCGTTCATGGCGGCTCAACGGATAGGTGTGGATCCGGAGGCGGTGCAGCGAGCCCTCGCCGAAGGGCGCGTGGCACCGGAGGCTTCGGGGGATGCTTCCAGGCGGGATCAGGATCGCCGTCTTCCCGGGCACGTAAAGGTTGAACGGGAGGCGTTGCAGTTGCTGCTGACAAGAGCGCGCGAGCTAGAGCGATGGACGGACATGGTGTCCGAGTCTGACTTCACGTCTCCGGCGCGGCGTGAGTTGTTCCGTTCGGCGAGTGCCTCCGACCGGCAGCAGCCGCTGGCGAGCATGGCGGATGATCTCTCGCCCGATGCACTATCGCTGTTTACGGAACTGGCCGTCGGTGCCAATGGTTCAGAGGAGGAGGATCTCGCGCGGCGGTGCGAGGAGATATTCGTTCGAATTAGGGTTTTCAGCTTGGAACGAGAGATCAAGAAGCGCAGGGATACGCTCGGGGACATCAATCCCGTGGTCGATCCCAGGCGGCACGACGACCTCTTCACGGAATTGGTCAAACTCGAGGCCGAGCGACGCGACTTGCTTCGAAGAATCAGAGGGGCAGCTTAGGAATGAACGAGCCAACACCTAGAGCGGTGGGCGGCAACGAGGAGAACGGCACACCCGCCGCAATCATCACCGAGGTCTCACCGGCCCAGGCCGAGGTCGAGGCGATCATTCAGGCAGCCCGCAAGGAGGGCTCGATCACGAACGCCGACCTGGCCGAGAAGCTGGCGGTGCTCGAGCTCAACGTGGATGACACCGACGCGGTCTATCAACGCCTCGTCGAGCTCGGCGTAGATGTCGTCGAAGACGAAGCGGTCATCGAAGACGAGGAGCCCGCTGCGGAACCCGAGCAGGCAGCGGCGGCGCCCGAGGAGGATCGCGTCCGCGCCCGCAAGGAGGTCGACGCGGCACTCAAAGCACCGACCAACGATCCGGTGCGGATGTATCTCAAGGAGATCGGGCGCGTCGCGCTGTTGACCGCGCAGGAAGAGGTAAGTCTCGCCAAGCGAATCGACGCGGGTCTGATGGCCGAGGACAAGCTCAACGAACTGGGACCGGACCCCGATCGGAGCAAGCCCGAGGTCCGGGACCTTCGCTTCGAGATGCGCGATGGGATGATGGCCAAGCGGCACCTTGTCGAAGCCAACCTCCGCCTCGTCGTTTCGATCGCCAAGCGCTACGTCGGTCGCGGCATGGCGTTCCTCGATCTCATCCAAGAGGGCAACCTCGGTCTCATTCGTGCCGTCGAGAAGTTCGATTACACGAAGGGGTTCAAGTTCTCAACCTACGCAACCTGGTGGATCCGCCAGGCCATAACGAGGGCGATAGCCGACCAAGCGCGCACGATCAGGATTCCCGTACACATGGTCGAGACGATCAATAAGCTGGCGCGCATTCAGCGGCAACTCCTACAGGATCTGGGTCGCGAGCCCACCGCCGAAGAGATCGCGACGCAGATGGAAATGACGCCCGAGAAGGTGCGCGAGATCCAGAAGATCAGTCAGGAACCGGTGTCGCTCGAAACTCCGATCGGCGAGGAAGAAGACAGCCACCTCGGCGACTTCATCGAGGATTCGGAGGCGATCGTGCCTCTAGAGCGAGCGTCGTTCAGGCTTCTCCAGGAGCAACTCGAGTCCGTGCTGCACACGCTATCGGGGCGCGAGAAAGAAGTCATTCGCCTGCGCTTCGGGCTCGTCGACGGACAACCTCGCACTCTCGAAGAGGTCGGCAAGAAGTTCGGGGTTACGCGCGAGCGGATACGCCAGATCGAATCGAAAACGCTGAGCAAACTACGTCACCCCTCCCGCAGCCAGAAGCTGAGGGACTACCTCGAGTAGCTGCAGCCTCAGTTGGACGAAGGGGGCGGAGCCACCGTGAGCCCCGAGCGGTCGTCGGTGCGGCGGTCGCGCACCTTTTCTTGAACTTTGTTGACGCCTTCGGAGGCCTTGTCGCGCGCCTGCTCGTACCCGGTCTCGACGGCGTCCTTGGCCTTGCCCGTGGCCCGCTTGAACTGCGGCGACGTCAGGAGGTTGTCATAGAGGCGGCGAAGCTGCTCGTAGCGCTCGTGACCGGCCTTCGATCCGAGGACGTAGCCGGCGCCAAAGCCCACCATGAATCCCAGCTTGCTCATCAGCGTTTGCACCTTTCCTTCGGTGGCATCCTCTTGCTTCCCTAACCCTATGCCGCTCGGGGGCGATCGACTGGAGAGGGAAAGCCAGCCGATCGTTCAAGCTATGCCCGGTTTTGCCGACATCAACCGGGCACGTAGTATGTGCCCGCCGATCGGGGGTAGCTCAACCGGCAGAGCAACCGGCTGTTAACCGGTAGGTTGCGGGTTCGAGTCCCGCCCCCCGAGCTCCAGCGTCGCAAAATAACCAGACTCGGACGGTTAACGTAGGCCGCATGTCTCCACTCCTGGCCTCCATACCGTCGCCCGAGAGCAACACCTTCAACATCGGCCCCCTCGAGGTGCACTTCTACGGCCTCTTCATCGCGATCGGAGCGATGCTGGCCGTCTTCATCGCCCGTCGTCGTTACGCGGCGAGAGGGGGTGCCATCGAGGTCGCGGATGGTGCAGCCTTCTGGGCTCTCATCTGCGGCTTCCTGGGAGCGCGCCTGGCCTACGTCTCGACGCACCTCGACCGCTTCGACGGGCGCTGGTGGGCGATTCTCTTCATCTGGGAAGGAGGGCTCGCCCTGTTCGGAGGCTTGACCGGAGGGGCGCTGGGGGCCTACTTCCATCTCCGGAAGCACGGTGGCGATCTGCCCGCGTTCGCCGACGCCGCCGCTCCGGCACTTCCGCTGGCCCAGGCCATCGGCCGCCTCGGTAACTACTTCAACCAGGAACTCTACGGAACGCCGACGACGTTGCCCTGGGCTCTCGAGATCGATCCCCAGAATCGGGTCGAGCCCTACCAGGACTCGGCTACCTTTCATCCCACGTTTTTGTACGAGTCCCTGTACAACCTCGTTCTGGTTGGCGTCCTGTTGTTGCTGGACAGGAAAAGAGTGTTCAAGCCAAGAGGTTCACTGATCTTCGCTTACGGCATCGGGTACGGCTTCGGACGTTTCTTGCTCGAGCTGATCCGCACCGACACGACCTTCAGGTTCCTGGGGCTGAGCCGCAACGCCTACGTTGCTCTCGCGGTAATGATCGGAGGGGCGGTGCTTCTGTATTTCTACGAGCGCCGGCCGGCGCGCATCGACAATAGGGGAGAGTCAGTCGAGCCCGACGAAGCCGCCGGGCCCGAAGAGACGGTCGAGCCCGAGGACGCCCAAGACGAAAGAGACGAGCAACACTCCACAGACGACGACAAGCGATCCAACGCCCCCGTCGAGCGCGGCTGATTTCGAGCGACTCCGCTGGGGGGCCTTGGGGCTTTTATCGTTCGCCCTGATCCTTGCGATGTCTACGTGGTTCTCGGCCTCGGCGGTCGTCCCGCAGTTGCGCGAGCAATGGAACCTCTCATCCGGAGTTGCGGCCTGGCTGACGATCGCAGTGCAACTCGGTTTTGTTGCGGGGGCCCTGGTGTCGAGCCTGTTCAATCTCTCGGACGTGGCACCGCCGCGGTTCATCGTTCTCGGCGGGGCGGTGGGGGCGGCTGCGGTCAATGCCGGCCTACTCCTCGCCGACGGCCCCGGTACTGCCGTGCCTCTCCGGGCCCTGACGGGATTCTTTCTTGCCGGCGTCTATCCACCGGCCCTGAAGCTCATGGCGACGTGGTTTCAGAAGGGCCGCGGCCTCGCCCTTGGAATTTTGGTCGGCGCGCTCACGATCGGATCGGCGATGCCGCACCTCGTCAACGGCTTGGGAGGTCTCGAGTGGCGAGTGACCGTCGCCGCGACCTCCGTTCTGACGATCGCCGGCGGCATCATCGGCGGCCTCGTGCGCGAGGGGCCGTATCCCTTCCCGCGGGCGGTGTTCAATCCGCGACAAGCCGGTCAGGTGCTCTCGAACAGGGGAGTGCGGCTCGCGTCGCTCGGTTACTTCGGGCACATGTGGGAGTTGTACGCGATGTGGGCCTGGTTCCTGGTCTTCTTTTCGGAGGTCGTAGGCGGCGCCGGCAGCAGCGCAACGGCCTATGCGACCTTCTCGGTGATCGGCATCGGAGGAGTGGGGTGCGTGGTTGGCGGCGTGCTTGGAGATGGCTGGGGGCGGGCCCGCACGACCTCGCTCATGATGGCGCTGTCGGGTGCTTGTTCGCTCCTCATCGGACTTCTCTTCGATGCCCCCACTTGGCTGGTACTGGTCGTCGGTCTCGTGTGGGGATTCACCGTGGTGGCCGACTCGGCCCAGTTCTCGACTTTGGTGACCGAGCTGGCAGATCAGGCTTACGTCGGCACGGCGCTCACGCTTCAGCTCGCCCTCGGATTCACTCTCACGGTGGCCACCATCTGGCTGATTCCGGTGTTGGTCGAGGCAGTCGGATGGCGCTGG
The DNA here is from genome assembly GCA_050693655.1 of Actinomycetota bacterium. GTDB lineage: Bacteria > Actinomycetota > CADDZG01 > CADDZG01 > WHSQ01 > WHSV01. The sequence goes on from JBOGWW010000368.1 coordinate 7,899, forward strand.
GCCTTTGCCTTCCTGGCCCCCGGGCCCGCCCTCGGGGTTCTCGCCATGCAACGGCTGGCAGTCCTGGAGAGCTCCGGCGGGCAGTTGCCGCCGAGCAAAAACAGCGCCGCCCCGTGAGGCGACGCCCGTGGTGTCTCGCGCTTTAAGAGTCTTCGTACTTGAAGGAAACCTTGACCTTCGCCCGGTAGGTCGAAACCTTGCCGTCCTCGAGATGCATATCGAGCTGTGATACCTCGGCAATGCGCAGGTCTCGAAGCGAGGAGCCCGCTCTTTCGACCGCCGCTGCGGCGGCCTTTTCCCAGGACTCGGTACTGGTCCCGACCAGCTCGATCACCTTGTAGACGCTCTCGGCCATGTTCTCCTCCGTGCTAGAGGGATGGGCTCAGGTCACGCTACCCATCTTGGACTCCTCGCACCATCGGCGGCAAGCCGCGGCTAGCTCGCCTTGGGCTGGTCACTGGCATCACCGGCAGCAACCCGCGGCTCTAGCTTGCCTTGGGTTGGTCGAAGAACGTCATGATCCGCGTGCTGAACATGAGATCGCCCGAGACCTTTAGCTTGCCCGACATGAAGAGTTGGGGACCCTGAGCTTCACCGGTGACGAGTTTGACGAAGGGCACGAGTCCGGTCGTGAGCTTGACCTTCGGATCCTCCTTGGTACCCTGCTCGGCTTTGCAGGTCTGGTTATGAATCGCCACGACGTAGGGGTAGCTGTCCTCCCCATCGTTGATCTCGAAGACGATGTCCGCATCGACATCGGAGGCCTTCTCGGGAACGAAGCGCTCCTCCATGCCTTCGAAGATGCGATCGAGCACGCCGGCCGTGCCCGCCTGGTGCACGGTCGCTGCGATCTCCTCGTCCGAGGCGCCCTTGACCAGCTGAGCGAATTCCTCGGGGGATACCTCTTGCGGGTTCTGTGCCGCCATGTGATCCGCCTCCTTGATGGCCCTGTGTGGTCCGAGGAGATCTTACACCAAACGATGTAGCATCAAACTATGGCGCGTCGACAGGAGCAAGCATTGGGTTCCCGGGACGAGCGGCTGACGATCGACGAGCTCGCC
>JBOGWW010000369.1:0-2398 GCA_050693655.1 Actinomycetota bacterium
GCCGCCTCCAACCGGCCCGAGGTGCTGGACCCGGCCCTGCTGCGGCCGGGACGGTTCGATCGCCAGATTCAGGTCAACCTGCCGGACATCAACGGGCGGGAGGCCATCCTGCGGATTCACGCGCGCGACGTGAAGCTCACGCCCGACGTCGACTTCAAGGTGCTCGCGCGGCGCACTCCCGGGTTTTCGGGGGCGCAGCTCGCCAACGTGATCAACGAAGCGGCCCTGCTGGCCGCGAGGCGGGGCAAGGAGATCGCCGATATGAGCGATGTCGAGGAGGCCATCGATCGCGTCTTCGCGGGCCTCGAGCGGCGTTCCCAGGTGCTGACCGATAAGGAGCGCAGGCTCGTCGCCTATCACGAGCTGGGCCACGCGCTGGTGGCTCGTTTCGCGGATCATGCCGACCCCGTTCACCGCGTTTCGATCATTCCGCGCGGCATCGGTGCCCTCGGGTACACGCAGCAACTTCCCGAGGAGGAGCGCTATCTCATGAGCGAGCCGGAGCTCAGGGACATGATCGCGGTGTTGCTGGGGGGCCGAAGCGCGGAGGAGATCGTCTTCGACGTCGCGACCACGGGGGCCGGTGACGACCTCCGTCGCGCCACCGAGATCGCCCGCCGCATGGTGATGGAGTTCGGCATGTCCGAAGAGGTCGGGCCCGTCAACATCGCCGAGACGGGGGCTCGCTTCCTGAACCCCATGTTCCGCCAGGGCAGCGACGTCTCCGAGGAAGCTCAGATGACGATCGACCGTGAGGTGAAGGCCATTCTCCTGGAGGGCCGGGACAAGGCCCGCAAGGTCCTGGCCGAGCACCGCGACGACCTGGACGGGCTGGCGGAGCTCCTGCTCGAGAAGGAGAACCTCTCGCGCAAGGACCTCGACGGGTTCTTCGGCGCCTCCCCGGAGGGAGAAGCCGAGGACGAGTCGCGCACCGAAGCAATCCTCCAGGGCGACGTGCCCCAGATCCAGCGGCAGAGCTAGCGGCCGGGAGTAAACCCAAGTCAAACCAGGCATCGAAGGGGCGAAGTGGATGCCGGGTTGCCTGGTCGGCGGCCGACTGGTCTCGTGGTGGTCCCGCCCGCCCGGTAGGTTGACACCTATGAGAACAAACCTAACAATGAAGCACTCAAGTTTTCTGTAATCAGCAGCGAGGTAAGCCCATGGACATCAACAAACTCACCCTGAAGTCGCAGGAGGCGCTGGCCGCGGCTCAGAAGCTGGCCGGCGACCTCAACCACCAACAGGTCGAGAGCGCACATCTTCTGCGGGCGCTCCTCGGCGAGCCGGAGGGGATCGTCTACCCCCTGCTGCAGAAGCTCGGCGCCCAGCCCCAGGCCCTGAGGAACCAGGTCGACGCCGTGCTCGAGGCCCAGCCCAAGGTCTACGGCCGGGTCGACATCTACCTGGGGACCGGCCTGAAGAGCGTGCTCGCCGAGGCCTTCAACCAGGCCGATCAGCTCGACGACGCGTACGTGTCGACCGAGCACCTCTTGCTCGCTCTCCTCGAGCAGTCCGACGACACGGCTGCGGTCCTGACCGGCGCGGGTATCGACCGCAAGCGGGTCCTTGAGGCCCTGAAGCAGGTGCGGGGCAGCCAGCACGTCACCGACCAGAACCCCGAGGACAAGTACCAGGCGCTCGAGCGCTATGGGCGCGACCTCACGGAAGCCGCGCGCCGGGGGAAACTCGACCCCGTCATCGGCCGCGACGACGAGATCCGGCGCGTCATCCAGGTTCTCTCTCGCCGCACCAAGAACAACCCGGTGCTCATCGGCGAGCCCGGCGTGGGCAAGACGGCCATCGTCGAGGGTCTCGCGAACCGCATCGTCGCGGGCGACGTGCCGGAGTCCCTCAAGAACAAGCGGGTCGTGAGTCTGGACGTCGGTTCGATGATCGCCGGCTCGAAATACCGCGGTGAATTCGAGGAGCGCCTCAAGGCTGTGCTCACCGAGATCGCCGAGTCCGAGGGCGAGGTCATCACCTTCGTCGACGAGCTTCACTCGGTCGTGGGAGCCGGAGCGGCCGAGGGTGCGATGGACGCGGGCAACATGATCAAGCCGATGCTCGCGCGCGGCGAACTCCGGATGATCGGGGCGACGACGCTCGACGAATATCGCAAGCACGTCGAGAAGGACGCCGCCCTCGAGCGCCGCTTCCAGCCGGTGCTGGTGGGCGAGCCTGCGGTCGAGGACACCATCGCGATCCTGCGCGGTCTGAAGGAGCGCTACGAGGTGCACCACGGCGTGCGCATCCAGGACGCCGCGCTGGTGGCCGCCGCCACGCTCTCGCACCGCTACATCACCGGCCGGCAGCTGCCCGACAAGGCCATCGACCTCGTCGACGAGGCCGCGTCGCGGCTGCGCATGGAGATCGACTCCTCGCCGGTCGAGATCGACAC
>JBOGWW010000370.1:0-6131 GCA_050693655.1 Actinomycetota bacterium
GCCTCGATGGCCGCGTTGACGTCCGTGGTCCGAACCTGGTGGACTTCCGCCAGCACGTGCGAGGTGCGGTGGGGCAAAACCTGTTCGTAGATATCGGTGGTCCGTACCTCCCGGCCCCCGATGACGAGCGGAGCTTCGTGCCTCTCGCTCTCCATCGACTTGAGGGTCGCCAGCAGGCGTTCTCTCTCAGACGAGCCCGGCGCGTAGTCACGTACCGGCTCGTTTGCCGGCATGGGGGGCCGGGCGACCGAAAACTCTCCTGATCCCATCGCTCCTCCTTTGGGCTCCGGTCGTCTGAGACTACCCGCCGGAGAGGAGCGGACCGGAGAGAGGAGTCAGCGGGGCAGGGTGAGCTGCATCCCGGCGCGCACCGCACCCTTCAGGTCGTTGAGCTGCTCGAGCGCATCGACGTAGGCCCGGGGATCGACGCCGGCCGGTGCGTACTCCGTGGCCACCGACCACAACGTCTCGCCCGGCTGCAGGACGACCTTCTGTGGCGCTCCGGGTCGGGACGCGACCGCCGTCGTACCGGTCCCCCCGCCGAGGACCACGCCCGCGATCACCACGAGTCCGGCCACCAGTAGGGCGAGGCGCCTGCGGCCCTCGACCAGCCGCTGTCGCCGGAGCCGGGCCGCCGCCCGCTCGGCCGGGAACCGGAGCACCCGACCGGAAGAGGTCGGGTAATCGAGCGCTTCGCGTCGCACCGCCATGGAGCCTCCTCTCGTTTCCGTTTCGCCACCTCGGCCCTCAGGGGACGCTAGCGGCGGGGTGTGACAAAAGCGCCCTGCTTCGTCCGCCGTCCTCCTAACTACGTGTCTGTAATTACCCGTTTCTTCGCGCTCTTGCCGGACCTCCGCCCCAACCGGTGGCGAACGCCTGTTCGATATACTATGCGAACGAGTGTTCGATATCAAGGCCCAAACTCGAACACACGTTCTTGAAATGAGCGCATGGAGCGACTATCGTGTAGCGAACACGCGTTCGAGCCAGGAACCGTAGTCGAGCCAGTCGGGAGGCCAGTCGTGGTCGAGGGATTGACCGAGCGCCAGCGTCAGACGCTTCAGTACATCGCCGAGGCGGTCGCCGAGCGCGGCTATCCACCCTCGGTGCGGGAGATCGGCGAGGCCATGGGGCTCGCCTCCAGTTCCACGGTGCATTCGCACCTCCAGGCCCTCCAGAAGAAGGGCTACCTCCGGATCGATCCCACGAAGCCGAGGGCGATAGAGGTCCTGTTCGATGCCGACACGGGACTGGCCGCCGAGCGCTCCCCCGCGCGCTCCGTGCCCCTGCTCGGCCGCATCGCGGCCGGCCAGCCGATCATGGCCGAGGAGCACGTAGACGAGATCTATCCCATGCCCGCGGACCTCGTGGGAGACGGCAACGTATTCATGCTCGAGATCCACGGCGAGTCGATGGTCGAGGCCGGCATCTTCGACGGCGATTTCGCCATCATTCGCCAGCAGCCCACGGCGCACTCCGGCGAGATCGTCGCGGCCATGATGCCCAGCGAGTACGGCGATGCTCCCGAGGCCACGGTCAAGACGATCCGTCACCGGGGCTCCGAGATCATCTTCGAACCCGCCAACATCAACATGGAGCCGTTCCAGGCGCCACAGGGAACCGAGATCCTCGGCAAGGTGGTGGCGGTCTTCCGCAAGCTCTGAGAGCTAGCCCGGCGTGCGTTCCTCCATGGCGTGCGGATGCCCGTAGTCGGCCAGGAGGTCCAGAAATGGGTCCGCCTCGAATGCCTCCGGTCCCAGCACGCCCGCGCCCGACCAGGTCCCCGACGCAATGAGCTCGAGAGCGACCACCGGGTTCAACGCGGTCTGCAACACGACCGCCTGGCTGCCGTAGGTCGCCATACACTCGTCGTTGTCCACCACCTGGTAGAGATACACGTCTCGAGGCCCGCCCTCGGCGCCGGTGCCCCGCACCCAGGTCCCGGCGCAGGTACGGCCGTGCATGCGATCGCCGAGCTTCGCCGGGTCGGGCAGCGTCGCCGCCACCACGTCGCGCGGCGCCACTTCCACACCACCAACCTTCACCGGAACGGTCGAGTCTAGTCCCAGCGTGCTGAGGGTCTTGAGCACGTTTATGAACTCGTCTCCCAACCCATACTTGAACGTGACCCGGCCGCAGTCGATCCAGCGAGGGATGAGCAGCACCTCTTCGTGCTCGACGTTGACGCACTCGATCGGCCCGATCCCCTCGGGAAACACAAACGTTTCGGGCTCGGAAAAGGGCGGAGTGGTGAACCAGCCCCGCTCGCGCTCGTAGATCACCGGTGGGTTCAGGCATTCCTCGATAGTGGTCCATATCGAGAAGGTCGGAGCAAAGGCATGCCCCTCGATCGTCAGATTCGCACCGTCGCGCACGCCCACCTCGTCGATCGATTCGAACAGATGATCCGCTGCGTAGCGAGCGAAGACGTCCGAGAGCCCCGGCTCGACCCCCATCCCCGCCAGGCACAGTAGCCCGCGCTGCTCCCACTCCCGCCCGGCCTCGAACTGGTACTGCCCGAGAACGACTCCCGCCTTCTCATGCGGTTTTTCGGGATGCGACTTCGAGAGAGTCATGGCCATGTCCAGGTAGGTGCATCCCGCTTCGAACGCGGCATCCAAGATGGGTGGGTTGAGGCGTGGATCACAGGCGTTCACGATCGCGTCGGCGCGCACCTCCTTGGCCAGTGAGACGATCGCGTTCGTGTCCGACGCGTCGAGGTGCGTCGCCTCAAAGCGACGGTCGTCCAGCCGTTCGACGGTCGATCGCGCTTGAGCTTCGTCGATGTCGGTCAGCATCAGGTACTCGACGAATTCGCGTCGCTGCGCGACCACCGCAATGGCACTGCCGACGCCGCCGGCACCCACAACCAGGATTCGCATCGCCGAAGCATACGGCCGGGCTCCGACGCTGCGCTCGGGCGCACCGTAGGCTCTGATGATGGAAGCGGAGTTCTTGCGCTCAAGGGCAATGGAGTTGCGTGAGGTCTCTCTCAACCGTGGAGGGCACACGGTCCTTCATGACATCAGCGTCACCTTCCCCCGAAAGGTCGTGTCCGCGATCGTCGGGCCTTCGGGCGCGGGAAAATCGTCCCTCTTGAGATGCCTCAACCGGCTGGAGGAGCCCAGCGCCGGATCCGTGGTGCTCGACGGAACGGATATCTCCACCATCGATCCAACTCGTTTGCGGCGGCGCGTCGGCATGATCTTTCAGACACCGGCCCTGTTCGAAGGGGGTGTGCGCGCAAACCTCTCTTATGGGTTGAACGACGTTTCGGAAGAGAAGATCTCCGCCGCGCTTGCATCCGCCGGCATGGATGCTGATTTCCTCGGACGCGACTCCCGCGCCCTATCCGTGGGGCAAGCTCAGCGTGTCTGCATCGCGCGCGCGCTGGTGCGCGAACCAGAGATCCTGCTCATGGACGAGCCCACATCCGCTCTCGACCGCGATGCGGTCGTCCGGATCGAGCGACTGATTGCCACCCTGAACGAGAGAGGGCTGACGGTCATCCTGGTGACCCACAATCTCGAGCAGGCCCAGCGCGTCGCGCGGTATGCGGTGATGCTCGTCGACGGGCGCCGGGTTGCGGTCGGAACGCCGGACGAAGTGACCGGAGCCTGGCCTAAGGGGCAAAGCTCATGACCGACGTCCTACTTGCACTGATCCTCGTGACACTGGCGGTGGTCGTTTCGCGAACGCAAGGATTGGGACTCGAATCAGAACTCATCGTCTGCGTCCTGCGCGCCGTAGTTCAACTGGGTGCCCTGACGGCCGTCATCCAGGTGGTGTTCGACTATCTCGGCCTCGCCGGACTCCTTCTCGGCGTGATGCTGGTGGCGGCGGCAATCACCTCCGGGCGACGGCTCTCGGGAGTGCCCGGTGCGCGGCGGCTCGCCGCTCTGACCATAGGAGCATCCGCGGCCGTCGCCATGGTGGTGTTGTTCGGAACCAGGGTATTCCCGTTCGAGCCTCAATACCTGATTCCGGTCGGAGGAATGCTCATCGGCAATTCCATGACGGCCGTATCTCTTGCGGGCGCGCGGCTCAGGGACGAGATCACAGACAAGGTTCTAGAGATCGAATCGAGACTCGCCCTTGGAGTCCCTGCACGCACTGCGCTGCGTCCCTATGCGCGGCGGGCGGCCACCGGCGCGCTTATTCCCACCATCGACTCGACGAAGAACGTGGGCCTGATTTTCCTGCCGGGGGCTTTCGTGGGAATGATGCTGGCGGGTGCAAGTCCGGCCGAGGCCGCAAGCGTTCAGCTCGTAGTGCTGTTCATGCTGCTGGGGGCGGTCTCGGTGGCGGGCCTGCTGACAACGATCCTGGTGGCGCGGGCGTACACGGCCCCCGGCGAGCGAATCCTCTTGCCCCTGCCACCTTCTGAACGTTAGGCCGGCGCTTCGCCCAGGTAGTCCCGGAACGCGGGCAGCGACTCGCGCCCGATGCGCGCCACCAGGTGCGTGCCCGTCTCGGTGTAGGACTCGTGCAGGACCTCACCCTCATCGTGCACGCGCGCTACGAGATCGCCCTTATCGAAGGGAATCGCCAGTTCCACCTCGACTTTGAGTTTGGATAGCTCGTCCGAGATCCGTTCCAGGAGCTCCTCCATACCCTGCCCGGTGAGCGCGGATCCGAACACGGCCTCGGGGAAGCGGCCCTGGACCTTGTCGCGTTCGACATCACTTAAGAGGTCGTCCTTGTTCATGAGGATGAGTGCCGGCTTGTCCGCAACGCCCAAGCCCGCCAGGACGGTGTTTACCGCGTCGAGTTGACGCTCTGGATCGCGACTTGCGTCCACGACGTGCAGCAGCAGGGTCGCCTCCCCGACCTCTTCGAGCGTCGAACGGAACGCTTCTACGAGTTGGTGCGGGAGCTTACGGACGAAGCCAACCGTGTCGGTCAACAGAGCGTCCCTGCCGAAGGGGAGCTCGAGCCGGCGGGTCGTCGGATCGAGAGTCGAGAAGAGCTGGTCCTGCACCAGCACGTGGGCGTCCGTCACGCGTCGCAACAGGGTCGACTTTCCCGCGTTCGTGTACCCGACCAGAGCGACCACAGGCACTCCCGAACGTATGCGACGCGCACGTTTCAGCCGGCGGGTTCGTTCGAGATCTACCAGGTCCTTCTTGACCCTCTGGATCCGACGGAGGATCGCGCGCCGTTCGGCCTCGAGGGCGGTCTCGCCGGGTCCGCGGGTCCCGATGCCGCCTCCGAGGCGCGACAACACGTCGCCCCAACCACGCAGTCGCGGGAGCCTGTAGTTCAACTGCGCAAGCTCGACTTGCAGCTTCCCCTCGGCGCTGCGCGCGTGCTGGGCGAAGATGTCGAGGATCAGGCCGGTTCGATCGATGATCTTGAGGCCGCGCTCGGCGAGGGGGTTCACCCCGGCGATGTCCTCGAGATTCCGCCCCTGAGCGGGCGTCAGCTCGTCGTCGAAGATGAGCATGTCGGCGTCGAGCGCGCCCGCAACGCCTGCGATCTCCTTGGCCTTGCCCTTACCGAGATAGGTTGCCGCATCCGATGAATCGCGGCGTTGCATGGTCCGTTCGACCGTGTCCGCTCCCGCCGTGTCGGCCAGAGCCTGTAGCTCCTCGAGCGACCACTCCGCTTGCTCCAACGATGTCGAGCCGAAGATCGCTCCCACCAGGACCGCCTTCTCGCGCTCCGGTCTCGTTTCGTGCGTCGCAGGACCGTTCAGAGAACCACCTTTTCAGCCGCTCGAGTCTTTCGTCGGACCCGGTACCGGGCCCCTCGTACGAGCATGCCAGCATATGAGGTCGGCCGCCATAGTGGACTCGAGAAAACGCTGCCCGAACCGGCGAGCAAGCTTCCCCTGAAAGGCCGGCGGTTGAGCGTCAGCGGCGGCTGGTGCTGGTCGAGAAGGTTTCTTGTCGCAGGCTTTATCTATCGTGTCTGCATGGTTGAACGCTTGCCATCCATTCACCTCATCGCCTCACGGGTAGAGGTCCAACTAGAGCATCAGCTCAAGCATTTCGATGGGCTCGACAACAAGGCCGGCATTGTCCTGGGCTTCGCAGGCGTACTGGTCGCCGTCGCCGACGGGTCTGAGCCGTTGACGATCGTAGGAAGGATCGCAGCAGTGGGAGCAGCCATGCTGTCTGGGCCTTCTT
>JBOGWW010000371.1:0-3296 GCA_050693655.1 Actinomycetota bacterium
CCGATGCGCTGCTCGAACATGAGCCGCCACATGTATGCGACGGCGACCGGCGTCAGCATCATCGGCATCAGAAACAGCACCCGGTAGATGCGGCCACCGGGAGGCTTCAGGAACAGCAGCCACGCCAGCCCTAGACCGAGACCGAACTGAATGACCAGGCTGCCGCCGGTGTAGACCGTGGTGTTGATGAGGCTGTCGAGATAACGGGCATCGGTGAACAGCCGCGTGAAGTTCGTCGCGCCCAGAAACTGATACGGCTCTGCCCGCCCGATGACCCAGGACCCGACGCTCAGGGCCAGAGAGAACACGAAGGGGAAGATCGACAGCGCAAGCAACAGCAGCACTGAGGGCAGCAGAAAGCTTCTGCGCACGAAAGGACCGCCCCCCCGCCGTTGTGGTCTCTTGGTGGCACGGGGCTGTTGTCCCGCGACGCCGATCGGCTCGGAGCCGGTCTCATTCATCCAAACCCAGAGACGTCTGGTAGAGCTCGAGCTGCTGGCCGCGTCCGAGTCGCTCGGTGATTTGATCCCACTGCTCGGCGACCTCGTCGAGCGCCTCCTGCGGAGACGACTGACCTGCCAGCGCCGCGGTTACGCCGGCATCGAGCGCGTCGAGGTACTCGAACGCACCGGGGATCCTCAGATCGGGCTGGACGAAGTCGGCCGTCAGGCTGTTGAGTGTCTCATCGAGGTAGGCCTGCGCGGCATCCCGCTCCCAGCCCGACTCCTCCCAGGCTTCGATGTCGTCGAAGTGCGACTGGCGGAAGGGCTGGTACCCAACCGCAGCCTCCTCGTTGTCGCGCATCGAGACGAGCTGGACGCTGGTCTCTGCAGACGTCAGGAAGCTAATGAGATCGAATGCCGCGGCCTGGTTCTCGCTCATGGTGGGAATCGCCGCACCCCAACCGTTGGCCGCCATGAACGGCACGCGGTTGATCTCTTCGGACTCGGTCCACTCGCCGCTGGCGTGGTCGTAGACCTCCTCGGAACCGGGGATCTGCTGGAATCCGATCAGCTCCTGGTTGCTGCGATCGGGCGGGATCATTCCGATCGACGCCCAGTCGAGAGCGAGCGCGGCATTCCCCTGCGGGAACTGGGCCCGGATGTCGCCGACGTCGAACTCAAGCACGTCCGAGGGTCCGTAATCGACGATGTCGACCATGCCTTCGAGTGCCCGCACGTGACCCGGCGAGTTGATGAGCGGAGTCATGTCCTCGGAGTCGAAGAACAGCTCCCATCCCTCGCCCTGCGACACGTACGGCACCATGCGCGCCAGCGCGGTCCAGAAGGTCTGCGTCTTGCGGGCCATCGACTCCATGACGCCGGCCACCTCACCGTCTTCGCTGAAGTACCGCGCGACGTCGCTGTATTGCTCCCAGGTGTCAGGCGGCTTGAGTGGGTAGCCGTTTTCGTCCTCGAAGGACCGCTGGTGATCGGGTGAGTTGAGAAGCTCACGGTTGTAGTAGGCAGTGAATACGTCACAGTCGAGCGGGATGATGTAGATGCTGCCCTCCCACTCGTTGATGTCCTGGCAGCGGGGCAGGACGTCGTCCCATGCGATCGCCTCGTTGCCCTCGATGTGCTCGTCGAGTGGTTCGAGGAAGCCGCGCCCCGCCATGTCGCCGAGCCAAGTCGGGAGGATGATCGCGACGTCGTACTCGTTGGCACCGGCCTGGAACGACGACATCAGCTTAGGAAAGATCTCGGCGAAGGGAATCTCGACGAACTCGACCGTTGCGCCGGTTTCCTCCTCCCACTGACTGACGTAGGGCTTGATGGGGTCTCCCAGCGAGGATCCGACTTCAACCGCGAGTCGCAAGGTCACATCCTCGAGGTCCGTTTCGCCCCCAGTGAGCTCGCCACCCCCCTCGCCACCTCCATCGACCGACCGACCGTCGCAGGCCGTCACCAGCAGCGCGATCGTGGTCGCAATGGCCAGCAATGTTCGACACCTCGTCCAGCTTTTCGTCATGTGTTTCCCCCTTGAATGAACTATTGCGCCAGATAGCCTCCGTCGACATAAAGTGCATGGCCCACGAGATACGACGCCTCGTCCGAAACGAGAAAGGCCACGGCCCTCGCCATCTCCTGGGCGCTGCCGAGCCTCTTGATCGGGAGTTGCTCGACCGCCTCGCGCGACGCTTTCTCTGGATCGGGCTGGAGGTTGAGCCACTCCTGGAACATGGGGGTGTCGATGAAGCTGCCGCAGACGCAGTTGACGCGGATTCCGTGCTCGATGAGTTCAAGCGCCATCGATTTGGTAAGCACCACGGCACCGCCCTTGGACGCGCAATACGCCGCGGATTCCCGCATGCCGACGATTCCAAGCATCGAGGCATTGTTGACGATGACCCCGCCCCCGGCCCCCAGCATGTGCGGCACGACGGCTTTGGAGGTGAGGAAGATGCCCTTGAGGTTGATGTCGAGCGTCTGATCCCACTCCTCGACGGAGAGATCGACGAGCGGGGGCCGCGGGAGGCGGCCGGCGGTTCCGGCGTTATTGAAGAGGATATCGATCTTGCTGAAGCGGTCGATCCCAGCATCGACGAGCGCGGAGACCTGGGTTTCATCGCGCACGTCGGCGACGCGATAAAGGACCTCTTGGCGATCGAGGCCCTCGGGGGCTTTGAGATCGCCGATAACCAACTTGGCCTCCTCAGCAAGCAAGAGGTCGGCCGTCGCACGACCGATGCCCGAAGATCCCCCTGTGATGAGCGCCACCTTGCCTTTGAATCTCGGTCCCGTGGCCGACCCCCTGTGTGCCGCCCCGGCGTGATCGCCGAGAGCATCGCACGGTATTTCTATGTTGCATTATCGCAACATAGTGATTAGATATCGCTACGACGACAGTACGTTTTCTTTGTTCTCACTGTCAAGATCAGGAGGTGTTGTGCAGAGCAGGTCCCAGGGCTCCGCGACGCTCCAGCGCGCCTTGGATGTCCTTGAAGCGCTCGGCATCTCCGAGCCGCAGGGAGTCAGCGCGGCAGAATTGGCCCGCCGGCTCGGCATCAACCGCGTCACGGCTCACAGAATCCTGCAGTCCTTCTGCGCGCGCGGCTACGTTCGTCAGGAAGGCTCCGGCAAGCCCTACAGACTGGGACTGCGTTTGCTCGAGCTGGGAGAGGAGATCGTGGCCAATCTGGACGTCGCCTCGGTCGCCCGGCCCTTCCTGCAGGAGCTCGTCGATCGCACTAAAGAGACCGCTCACCTGGCGGTTCTCGATAACGCGGAGGCCGTTTATGTCGCGAAGGTCGAGTCTCGTCACGCGATGCGCCTCGTGTCGCACATCGGCAGCAG
>JBOGWW010000372.1:0-5454 GCA_050693655.1 Actinomycetota bacterium
GTCATGCTTTTCCTCCGCACCTCGTCGGTCAGGACTTCCCGCAGCGCATCCGCGAGCCGGCCCGGGTCACCCGGCGGCACGAGCGTCGCCCCCCCTTCGGCCACGGTCCTGAAACCCGGGAGGTCGGAGCAAACCACAGGAGTCCCGGCGGCCATGGCCTCGATGAGCACGATGCCGAACGACTCGCCGCCGAGTGCCGGCGCGCAGTAGACGCCGGCCGACCGGAAGATGCCCGCCTTGAGGTCGTCGTGGACTCCGCCGACGAAGTCCACGCCGACGTCGAGCCGCCGCGCAAGGGCTCGGCAGGCTCGCTCACCGGGACCGGTTCCGACGATCACGAGCCGCGCCTCGAGATCCCGTATGCGGGTCAGAGCCTGGATCAGCACCTCGAGGCCCTTCCGGCGTTCGAAGCGTCCGAGAAACAACACCGTCCTCCCCGCGCCGAGATCCACGGGTGGTGCACTCTCGTAGCGAGCCACCTCCACCCCATTGGGAATCTCCTCGTAGTGGCCCGGAAAGTAGCGCTCGATGAGATCCCGGGCCGGCCTGGAGACCGCGATGCGCACGCGCAGGCGCTCGATCGCCCGCTTCAGGAGGGGCCGGGCGGTCCAGTAGGCCAGGCTCCCCTCGGAGGAAGCGTGAAAGGTGCCCACGCAGGGTGCGTGAGAGTTGAGCAGGGCCAGGATGCTCAGGCTGGGGATCAGCGGTTCGTGGAGATGAACGACGTCGGGCTCGAGTTCGACGAGGGTGCGCCGGATGCCCACGGCCGCGACGGGACCGAACGCGATGGGGGCCATGGAACCGTTCGCCGGGATCGATACCGCGCGCCCGACGCGAACCGCCTCGTCCACCTGCTCGAGGTCGCCCGGCGGCCGCGGGGCAAGCCAGGTCTGGGGGGCGATCACGGTGACGTCGTGGCCGCGCTCCTTCAACGTGGCCGCCTGGGCACGAACGTGGGTCTGGACGCCCCCGAAGCGGTCCCAGGCATAGGGGCAGACGATCGCGATCCTCATGATTTTCTCGCCGCGGCTCGGTCCTCCACCCAAAACGGCTGGAACACGTGCCATTCCTCCGGCCTTCGGGCGATGTACTCCTCGAGCTTCTCGCCGACCTGCTGCGTGAGCACCGCGATCGAGCCCGGACCCGCGTCCTCGGGGAGCTCGATGGGCGCGGAGATGTCCGCCATCCATCCCCGTCGCCCGTCGCTCATCAACTCGGAGTAGACGCCCGCGACCAAAAGGGGAACTCCTGTCTTGAGCGCGATCGAAGCCGCCCCGCCGGGCAGCGTCGCGGGGGCGCCGAAAAAGTCGACCTCGATGCCGGTCCCCTTCAGGTCGCGGTCGCCGAGGATGGCGACCACCGCACCCTCGTTGACCTCCTTTATGAGGGTCCTGGTAACGCCGACCTGGGCCGCATGAATGCGCATCCCGAGGCGCGCCCGGTGCGCCACGAAGAAGTCGAACATGCGTCGCGGGCGCAGAACCTCGGCCACGGTCACCAGGAGATTCCCGCGCGCTCCGACCCAGGCTCCCGCCGCGTCCCAGTTTCCGAGATGGCCCACGACCACGACGGCGCCCTTGCCGCGCGCCAGGACTCCGTCGAGGTTCTCCTCTCCCGTGGCCCTGAACCGCTCGAGGAAGAACTCCCTGCCCTCGCGCACGAGACGAAAGGTCTCGAGCCAGTAGCGCGCGTAGGAGCGGTAGGCCTCGACCACGAGCTTCTGTACCTCGGGCGAGTCGGCCGGCCGGGCCGTGATGCGGGCGAGGTTGCGCGCCACCTGCCGGCGTCTCTTGCTCCGGCGCGCCACCAGGGAGCCGAGAACACCGGCAAGCCGGTAGGCCCACGACTCCGGAATCGCGAGCGCGAGGCGGCTGCAGCCCACGTAGGCGTAGTAGACGAGCTGCAGGAGCCGGCCTTCACCCTCGGGCCGCTTCGCGTTAATGGGCACTTGCTTGCTTGCGCACGTGCACGATGCGTTGAACGAGGGTGAGCAGCGAAGCGAGCGCCAGCACGGCGAGGCCCAGGGGCAACAGCGCGCTGAAGACCAGGACGACGATCATGATGATCAAGCGCTCGGCGCGCTCGATGAGACCGACGTTGCATTCGAAGCCCAACCCCTCGGCGCGCGCCTTTGCGTAGCTGACGAGAAAAGACAGGACCAGGGTCACGAGCGAGAGGGCCGCCACCCACTGCTGGTCGGCGCGCTCGGGTGTGGGATCCGCCAGATAGAGCCATGCGATGGGGAGAAAAACGAGCGCGTCCGAGAGCCGGTCCATGGTCGAATCCAGGAAGGCACCGAAGGTCGTCGTGAGCCCGCGGGCTTTTGCCACCGCGCCATCCACCGTGTCGAGCAGGGCGGCCGCGATGAGCACGAACCCGGCCTCCGCCAGACGGTCGCTGACGATGAGGTACGAGACGGCGCCCTGGACGGCCACGCCGAGGATGGTGATCTGGTTCGGTGTGATCCCGCTGCGGCCCACGAAGCCGCCGACCGGCCTCATGCCCTTGTCCCAGATACCGCGGATCTTTGCGTTGAGCACGGCCGCATCCTATTGGTCGGTTCCCCGCCCTGCTCTGGGCTTTGGCGGAGCTCCGCTGCGCCTCGCCGAGCGAGAAGCTCGGAACCCCGCCCTGCGGGCGGGCAAGTTCCCTCTCGCCATCCTGCGATTACCATGACCCTTCGAGATCGAAGCTGGTTGTGAAACGGGGGAAAGAGCGTGAAGAGTTACTCCACGGAGAACATCCGCAACATCGTCCTCGTCGGCCATGGAGGGTCGGGCAAGACCTCTCTGGCCGAGGCGCTGCTGCACCGTTCGGGGGCGACCACGAGGCTCGGAAAGATCTCCGAGGGCAACACCGTGAGCGACTTCGACGATGAGGAGATTCGCCGGCAGATCTCGGTGTCCACCTCGCTGCTGCCGATCGAATGGGACGGGTGCAAGGTCAACGTACTCGATGCTCCCGGCTACGCGGACTTCATCGGCGAGATGCGCGCTGCGATGAGGGTCGCCGACCTCGCGGTCTTCGTGGTCTCGGCCGTCGAGGGCGTCGAGGTGCAGACCTCGGTCGCATGGAACTACGCAGAAGAGCTCGGCCTCCCGCGCATGATCCTGGTAAACAAGGTCGACCGCGAAAACGCTTCCTTCCGGCGCACGCTTGATCAGATGCGCGCGCTGTGGGGCAAGGGCGTGGCTCCGCTGTCGCTCCCCCTCGGTCGCGAGCACGACTTCCGCGGGATCATCTCGGTCATCGACGCCGAGGCCCTGGAATACGACGACAAGGGACACTCCGCTCACGCTGAGATCCCCGACGATCGCAAGGCCAGGCTCGACGAGGTGCGCACCGACCTGCTGGACTCGGTTGCCGAGACCTCGGACGACCTCCTCGAGCGCTACCTGGAGGGCGGCGAGATCACGCGCGACGAGATCGTCAACGCCATCCACGAGGGCATCGACGACGCCGATATGTTTCCCGTCATGGTCGGCTCCGCTACCCGGCTGATAGGGATCGATCGACTCTGTGACGTGATCGTGAAGGCGGGCCCCTCTCCCCTCGACCGGGCACCGGCCGAGTCGGTCGACGGCGACGTCAGGGAAGCGAAGCCGGACGCACCCATGTCGGCGCTGATCTTCAAGACGCTCTCCGATCCCTACGTCGGAAAGGTCAGCTTCTTCAAGGTCATGTCCGGGACGCTCACCGGTGACGGCACGATCCACAACGCGACCCAGAACACGGACGAGCGCACGGGTCACGTCTTCACCATGCGAGGCAAGAATCAGGAGCAGGTGGACGAGGTCGTTGCAGGCGACATCGGAGCCGCCGCCAAGCTCGCCCACGCGAACACCGGCGACACCCTGGCCGACAAGGCGGCGCCGGTGGTCTTCCCCTCCATCGAGCCGCCGGAACCGTTGTTGCCGAAGGCCATCGAGCCCAAGACCAAGGGCGACGAGGACAAGCTGATGATCGGGTTGCAACGCCTCATCGAGGAGGACCCGACGGTGCGGCTCGAGCGCAACGACGAGACCCACCAGACGATCTTGTGGGGCATGGGCGACGCCCACCTCGACGTGATCCTCCACCGGCTCAAGGACAAGTTCTCGGTCGAGGTCGAAGAGGTTCCGCTCAAGGTCCCCTACCGGACGACGCTGCGCAGCAAGGCTGAGGGTTTGGGACGGCACGTCAAGCAGTCCGGCGGACACGGTCAGTACGGCATCTGCAACATTCGGGTCGAGCCGCTGGCGCGCGGCGAGGGCTTCGTCTACGAGGACAAGATCTTCGGCGGGTCGATCCCGAACTCGTTCATTCCCTCGGTGGAAAAGGGCGTCAAGTCGGCGATGGAGCAGGGCGCCGGCACGGGCTTCTCCATGATGGACCTCAAGGTCGAGCTCTACGACGGCAAGTACCACACGGTCGACTCGAACGACTTCGCCTTCCAGATGGCGGGCTCGCTCGCGCTCAGGGATGCCGCCACCAAGGCGGGGGTCGTCTTGCTGGAGCCCATCTGGCAGCTCGACGTCATGGTGCCGGAGGGGTCCACCGGAGACGTCATGGGCGATCTGCAGAAGCGGCGCGGCATCCCCGAAGGCATCGAAACCGTCGGGGGCGGACGCCAGGTGGTCAGGGCGAAGGTGCCGTTCGGGGAGGCGACCCATTACGCGACCGACCTCCGCTCGCTGACGGGGGGCCAGGGCACGTTCTCGTGGACCTTCAGCCACTACCAGGAGGTGCCCCACGACCCCGCGAACAAGATCCTGGAGGCGGCGAAAGCGGAGAGGGCCGAAGCGCACTCCTAGCTCGAGGCGCGCTCCAACGACCGCAGCGCCTCCTTGGCCGATCTCCTGACCTCGCGCTCTGGGTCGTCGACGGCCGCCCTGCGGAGAGGCTCGATCGCGCCCGGGTCGCCCAGCTCGCCCAAGGAAACCGCGGCCGCCTCGCGCACCATTCCCTCGGGATCGTCTGCCACGACCGCAGCGACGCGCGCCACCACGCGCGGCGCGGGGAACTTGCCGAGCATGGTCACGGCAAAAAGACGAACGCCCCAGTCCAAGTCCTCCACTCCGGCCAGCAGCCGATCGATCGCTCCCTCGGGCCGGAGCTCACCCAGCGCGAACAGGGCCTGGGTCCGCACCTCCGCGCTCGGGTCACTCGCGGCCGCCCGGATGACCCCGAGAACACCACCGTGATGTTCGCCCGCAACGCGTTCGTGGAACCGAGCCAGCGAATTGACGGCCTCGGCGCGCTCCGAGGGGTAGTCCGAGGCGGTCGCGAGCGCGATAAGCCCGCCGACGTCGCCCTTCTTCGTTAGCTCCTTCGCCTGGCTCTTCTTGAACAGCGGCATTGCTACCGAGTCGAGGGCCGGCGCCGAGACTTACCACCGCGCCACTCTGCGACCGCGCCCGGCTCGTCCCTGAGGTGCGGTGGCACGGCGAAGCGGGGTCGGTTGAAGAGCATGAT
>JBOGWW010000373.1:0-2637 GCA_050693655.1 Actinomycetota bacterium
CGCGCGCGTGAATCCGCAGGATGGCCTCCCGCCCGTTGATGTCCGGCAGGTTGACCTGAATCTGGCGATCGAACCGTCCCGGCCGCAGCAGGGCCGGGTCCAGCACCTCGGGCCGGTTGGAGGCGGCCACGATGATGACACCGCTGTTGGGCTCGAAACCGTCCATCTCGGTGAGCAGCTGCTGCAGGGTCTGCTCCTGTTCCTGGTGCGAACCCATCTGCCCGCCGGCGGCGCCCGAGCGCGTCTGCCCGATGGCGTCGATCTCGTCGATGAAGACGATCGCCGGCGCCCGGTTGCGTGCCTGCTGAAAGAGGTCTCTCACGCGCGCCGCGCCGAGGCCCACGAACAGTTCGATGAACTCCGATGCCGAGATGTAGAAGAACGGCACTTCCGCCTCGCCGGCAACCGCCCTCGCCAGGAGGGTCTTGCCGGTCCCCGGGGGGCCCACCAGCAGCACGCCCTTGGGGATCTTTGCTCCCACCTTGCGGAACTTGTCGGCGTTCTTGAGGTAGTCGACCACCTCGGCGAGCTCGGTCTCCACCTCGTCGACGCCAGCGACGTCCTTGAACGTCGTCTTCAGGTCGGTGCGGTCGTACAGCTTCGCCTTGTTCTTGCCCAGCGAGAGCGGTCCGCCGCCCCCGGTCAGCTGGTTGCGCATGCGCCGCATGAAGAAGAAGTAGAGGGCCCCGATGAACAGGAAGGGCAGCATGAACGACAACAGCCCGAACCAGGGGCTCGGCTGAGTGGCGGTGACCTGGACGTTGTTCTCTCGCAGCTCGTCGACCAGCTGGTTGGATTCGTAGTTGGTGGGGAGCGTGGAGGAGAACTCCTGCTCGCCCTCGTCGGACTCGAAGGTTCCCGAAACCGAGGTCTCCGAGATGTTCACCTCGGTAACCCGGCCCTCCTCCGCGAGGTCCAGGAAGCGGGAGAAATCGATGCTCTCGCTCCGGCCGCCGGTGAAGGTCTGGATCAGAGCGAACAGGATCAGGCCCCCGATCACCCAGGCGATCGTGACGTTGCGCTGGCGCGGGTCCATGCCCCCCGGCCCCTCCGGCGGCGGGCGCTTGGGGCCGGGAGGCGAGTCATTCTTCGATTCATCTCTGCTCAGCCAGGGGCTGCGACGGCCGGGCCGTGTTCGTTTGTCGCTCATCTTCGAGCCAGCGTACCCACAAAAGGATTCTTGTCTTGCAAAGGGCTGCTAGAACCTTCGCAATGGCTGCTTCATGCGATCTGATCACCACGAAGGAGGGCGCGCTGTTCTCCTGCTCCCGGCCGGACGGCGATATGTCGGGTCTGGGAGTGGAGGGTGTCTGGCTGAACGACGCGCGCCACCTCTCGCGCCTGATTCTGACGCTCTCGGGGTCCCGCCCGAAGCTCGAGTTCAGTTCCGACGCAGCCGGCACCGAAGCAACCGTCCGGCTCCGCCATAGTGAGCACGTCGGGGTCACCCGTCATCGTTCGATCGGGCGCAGCTTCGTCGAACGAATCACAATCTCCAATGACGGACCGAGCCGAGAGCAAACCGTGCAGGTGGAGCTGGACTGCGATCTGACCGACATGTTCGTGGTGCGCGGCCTGGTTGAGGGGGCCATCGACCCTCCCGAACCGAAGGTGTCGGAGGGGCACATCCGCTACGAGCGCGCCGGACGGGACGGGCTGCGGCGAACCACGGACGTGACCGCATCCCCTCCGCCAACGCGCGTCGCCGGGAAGGGTTCGAGTCGGGTGCTCGAATGGGACCTCGCCCTCAAGGAGGGCAGCCGGCGCGTGATCGTTATCGACGTCCGCTGTGCCCCCCAGGACGAGCCCCTCGTCTCTCCCCGGTTCCACGTCGAACCCCCGCGCGATCCTCGCCTCGCCCGGGCGCTGGCGGCGGCGAGCCGGGACCTCGCCGTGCTCCAGACTCCGGTCGAAGGACACAGCGTTCCGGCTGCGGGCATCCCCTACTACGTCGCTCTGTTCGGGCGGGACTCGTTGCTGACGGCCCTGGCACTGCTCGAGGCGGCTCCCGCTATCGCGCGCGCTACGCTGTTCGCTCTCGCCGAGCACCAGGCGACCGCCGACGAGCTCGAGCGCGATGCTGAGCCCGGCAAGATCCTGCACGAGTTGCGTCGAGGCGAGATCGCCCGCTCGGGTGAGCTGCCCGTTTGGCCCTACTACGGGAGCGTCGACGCCACTCCGCTTTTCGTTCTGCTCGCGGCCGAGTACACGCTGTTCACCGGAGATACACACCCCTTCGATGCGCTCGAAGCTCAAATCGTTGCCGCTCTGCGCTGGATCGACGAGTTCGGCGATCTCGACGGCGATGGCTTCATCGAATATCGACGGCGCTCCGCGCGGGGGCTCGTCAACCAGGGATGGAAGGACTCTCCCGACGCGATCGTCGATGCGGACGGGACCGGGGCAAGGGGACCCATCGCGCTGTGCGAGGTACAGGGATACCTCTACGCGGCCAAGACGAAGCTCGCAGAACTTCTCGAAACGCGAGGCCGAAGCGACGAAGCGGTCCGCTTGCGATCCGAGGCCGCGGACCTAAGGAGGTCCTTTCGCGGCGCCTTCTGGGTGGAGGCAAGGGGCTGCTACGCGCTCGCGCTCGACGGCGACAAGAAACAGGTCGCCAGCGTCACGTCCAACGCG
>JBOGWW010000374.1:0-4198 GCA_050693655.1 Actinomycetota bacterium
GGTCAGCGTTGCATCGTTGGCAGTCGCGGCCTCGGCCATACGGCGGTGGAACAGGTAACCGCCCGTGAGCTTCGCGGGATCACCGAGGGTGACGAATGAGATGCGCATGAAGGTGACTCACGTGGTCCCGACGATGTTTGGAGAGGATGGTCTCTTCGGCGGCGGCGAACGCTACCCGCTCGAGCTGGCACGAGCCGTCTCCCGCCATGTGGATTGCCGGTTGGTCACGTTCGGTTCGACGCGGCGCACGGTGATCGATCCCTCCGGTCTCGAGATCGTCGTCTTGCGGCGCCTCGCACAGGCCCGGGGGCACATCGCTCACCCGATTGCTGCGGGGATGGCCCGAGCCACTCGCGAAGCCGCCGTCGTCCACGTCCATCAGATGAGGAGTGCACCGGCTCGAGTCATGGCGCTCGTCGGTGCAGCCCGCCGCCAGCCCATCGTCGTGACCGACCACGGACTCGGGGGCGGCGGGTGGATGGGCCTTCTCCCTCGTCTCTTCGATGCCTTCCTGACCGTCTCGCGCTATTCGACCGCAACTTTGAACGCGCCCGAGCACAAGTCCTGGGTGATATTCGGCGGTGCCGACACGAACCGGTTCCGGCCTGGCGCGGCTCCCCGCAGCGGCCTGCTTTTCGTCGGACGGATCACCCCACACAAGGGCATCGACCGGCTCATATGCGCGCTTCCCGACGACATGCCGCTCGAGGTCGTGGGGAAAACGGCGCACGACGGATCTCCCGAAGAGCAAGAGTACCCGGCGCTGTTGCGCCGACTCGCGCAGGGCAAGCGGGTCGAGTTCTCGGGTCCACTCGATGACGATGTCATGCCGGAGGTGTATCGGCGAGCGCAGGCTCTGGTTCTGCCCTCCGTCCACGACACCTGCTATGGCACTAAGGTCGAGATCTCCGAGTTGCTCGGGCTGTCGGTGATCGAGGCAATGGCTTCGGGAACTCCGGTCATCTGCAGCCGGGTCGGCGGACTTCCCGAAGTGGTGGTGGACGGGCAAACGGGCTTCCTCGTGGAACCGGGGGATGTCAGCGGGCTGAGAACCGCGATCGAAACAATCGTGCGCGATCCGGTGCTCGCCCAGAACATGGGACTCGCGGCCCGGCAACGAGCCCTGACTCACTTCACCTGGGAGGCCTGCGCGCATCGGTGTCTCGCAGCCTACGAGTCGCTGTTGGGCGGGGGGGCCGAGTAGCCGCCAAAGGCGACGGGCGACTCCCACACCCGGACCGACAGCTTCTCTACCGAGCCTTGATCCAGCCGGCGCCCCACCTCCTCGTGGCTCCAGCGGGCGAGCACCTCGACGGTGACGGCCTCCTCTTGCGGAGGGCGCACCATCTCGAGGTCTTTGCCCTCTACGATGCTCACTGTGTCGCGCAGAGCCCTCTCGAGGTCGTCGAGATCGCAAACCATCCCGCGCGCGTCGAGATCTTTACGAGAAGCCACCACCTCCAGCCGGTAGTCGTGCTCGTGAAGCTCCCCCTCGGGTCCTTCGACGCCGGGCATCACGTGCCAGGCCTTGAAGGTGGTCGACAGCCCGACTTCGAACACGCTCATTCCTCCTCGTAGTCGAGCGCCGCGTGGATCAAACCTCCGCTCGGCGAATCTACCGCTCGGAACGCAGCCGAGACCTGCGACAGCGGGAACTCGTGGGTCGCGAGGAGCTGCAAGGGAAGCTCCCTCATCAGATGCAGGGTCGTTTCAAGGCGGCGCTTCTTCGTCCAGGTCGAGGCGAGCCGGGCCGGAATGGTCGATACCTGCGTGCTTCTCAGGGTCAAGCGGCGGCGATGGAAGGCCGCGCCGAGCGGCAGGGACACGGGCTTGGTGCCGTACCAAGAGGCAACGAGGACCGTGCCCTCGTGTGCCACCAGCTCGAGAACCCCGGAGAGAGCCTCGGGATTGCCGCTGGCCTCGACGACGAGCGGTACGCCCCGGCCGTCCGTGAGGTCGGCGACCCGCGTTCGCAGGTCCGCGGGACCGACGCTCGTAATGGAGAACGATTCGGCCGCGGCTCGACGCCAGGGGAGAGGATCCAAGCCCACCACACTCGCGCCGCCCCGGGCGAGCAAAGCCCCCGCCAGGATACCGACGGCTCCCAACCCGAGGACGACCACGGCTTGGTGCGCGACCGGTCCGGCATCGAGCGAGATCTGCAGGGCGGTTTCGACAAGGGGCAGCAGCGTGGCGAGACGAGCTTCGGAGCCATGCACTTCGATCATTTCAGCGCCCGCGCCCACCAGATGCGCTTGATGGGGGTGGAAGCAGAACACCATCGCCCCTCGACGCAGGGAGCAGCGCGATTCCTCGACCGTTCCAACCATGCTGTAGCCGTATCGAAACGGCCACGAAAAGGTCCCGGCGAGGGCACCGAGGGTTTCGTCCACCGGCAAGGCGGGATCTATCTCCCCGCGATAGGCGAGCATCTCCGTTCCACCCGAGATTCCAGAATAGTGAGTGCGCACCAGCGCTTGTCCCTCGCCCAGAGGGGGGAGCTCGATCTCGACCAGCTCCACCGTCCTCGGTGCGCTGAACTGGACCCCCGTTGTGAGCACGCCCCGAACCTACCCCGACCCCTCGGCCGGTATCTAGTTACATGCCCTATGGTGACGGGAAAAGCGAGGCGAATGATGGTGAACGAAGTAGCGAGTGTCCCCTTGCCGACTCCGTTCGGCCCCTTCGAAGCTCGTGGGTTTGAGTGCACATCGGGAAACGTGTACTTGGCAATGACGAAGGGGGAATTGGATACCGGCGAGTCCGTCCTTGCGCGAGTTCATTCGGAATGTCTCACCGGAGACGTCTTCGGTTCTCTGCGGTGCGACTGTGGTGTCCAGCTTCGAGCCGCACTGAAGGCCATCGCCGCTGAGGGCCGGGGCGTGCTCGTCTACGCGACCGGTCACGAGGGACGCGGCATAGGACTGGTCAACAAGTTGCGCGCCTACATGGCTCAGGATCGAGGCTCGGACACCGTCGACGCCAATCTCCATCTCGGCCTGCCGGTCGATGGGCGTAGTTACGATGACGCCGCCGAAGTGCTTCGGACCTTGGGCGTCGAAAGAATCAGACTGATGACCAACAACCCTGCGAAGGTCGCGGCCCTGCGGGCGCACGGAATCATCATGGATGAGATCAGGCCCTTGACCGTGGCCCCTCATACTCGCAACTCCGCCTACCTGAGCACCAAGCGAAACCGGCTCGGTCACAACGGTTCACTCGTCTCCCCGCCCACCCTTGCCACGAGCGCGGTCGACGTGCGCAAACTTCTCGGCCCGGTAAGACCGCGGCACGACAGACCCTACGTCGTCATCAAATACGCCCAAAGCCTCGATGGTCGCATCGCAACTTCGACCGGCGACTCCCGGTGGATCAGCTCCGAGGCCGAGCGCATGGTGTCTCACTCGATGCGCGCGCATTGCGACGCCGTCATGGCTGGCGTCGGGACCGTCATCGAAGACGATCCTCAGTTCACGGTCCGGCTGGTGCCCGGATCGTCCCCGATCAGGGTCGTCCTCGATTCGACCCTGCGCATACC
The DNA here is from genome assembly GCA_050693655.1 of Actinomycetota bacterium. Classification (GTDB taxonomy): domain Bacteria; phylum Actinomycetota; class CADDZG01; order CADDZG01; family WHSQ01; genus WHSV01. The sequence continues at coordinate 3,539 of JBOGWW010000374.1, forward strand.
GGACGGAGCGAAGGTGGTGTCCGAGGAGGGCACCACGATCGTCATCACAACCGATCGCTCGGAGGTCGAAAGGCGCCGTGCCTTGAGGACGAGCGGCGTTGAAGTAGCCGTCGTTCCCGGCGGGAAGGGATCGGTAGACCTGAGCGCGGCGCTGGGCTACCTCCGAAGGAGGGGCATCGAATCGTTGTTGGTCGAGGGCGGAGCCCGGGTGATCACTGCGCTGCTGGCGGCCCGCGACCTCGCCGACCGCCTGGTGGTGGCGATCGCTCCCCGAGTGCTGGGTTCGGGAATCGAAGCGGTGGGGGAACTGGGTATCTTCGACGTTTCTTCGGGCCTTCTCCTGAGCGATCCCACCGTTCATCTCGTGGGCGGGGACATCGTCCTGGGGGCCGACCTAACTCCTGGGTCGGTGCGGGACGCGCGCATGTCGTTGTTCTTGCCGGAGGCCAGGGAGCATCTTCCCGACGCAGCCGGCCCCTAGAGGATCGTGGTCCCCAGCCCCGAGCACGACAAAGCAAAGCCGTGGCGACGCGCTTGCCGCCACGACTTTGCGGGTTTCGAGCTCTAGGAGGTCGTCACGACGTTCGTCGCCTCCGGGCCCTTGGCCCCGGCACGTGCGTCGAATTCGACCTTCGCACCCTCGGGGAGACTCTTGTAGCC
>JBOGWW010000375.1:0-6983 GCA_050693655.1 Actinomycetota bacterium
TGTTGTTGCGGGTGATTCGTTTCGGCCTCTCGGCATCGGGTCGCTATCTCGCCTTTCGGACGCGCATCGCCGACCGCCCCGGCGAGCTACACCGGCTGTTGGGTCTGGTGGCCGAATTGGGAGCGAACGTCGTCGGAGTGGAGCACCACAGGGAAGGCGTTCGAGTGCAGCTGGGCGACGTCGAGGTAGCGCTCCAGATCGAGACGAAGGGGCTCAACCACATCCAAGAGCTCCTTACTCGACTGGATGCCGCCGGCTATCGCGTGGAAAGGCTCTAACGGGGCTCAGCAGATTCCCCGTTCTGCGTCACTCCGCAAAAAGGGGCGCTACGCGGATCTCCAAAGAAGCCTGCTCGCTGTCGAGTTCCTCCTCGGTCCAGATCTTCGGCGACTCGGTGTATACGTCGACGGCCAAACCCGTTTCCTCGATCCACAGGACCACGGCGTCCGCCCAGCGCTCCTCCAGCAGAGCAGAACGCATCTCGTTTAGCCGAGCACGAGACTCAACCGCGGAAGCGGGCAGTTGTGCAACGATCTGTAAAGCGAGAACCCTGTCCATGAGCAGACTCGATTCGGCAAGGAGAATCGACGGTTCTTCACCTCGAATTACGGCGAAGGCACCGACCGCGGGGACATCATGGTTCATCGTTGGTGGGAAGCGATAGCTCGGCGGTGTCCGAGCGGTTCTTCCCCGAAGCGTAGGAGCGTAGTCGCTGCTGTCCCTCCGGTGACAGCATCATGATGGCGTCGTGGAACGTGTGATGTTGCGCTGCTCGAAGCGCCTGGCCACCGGTGCTGTTCTTGGGCGGAAGATCGGTTGTCAGCAGTATCAATCGGTAGTCGCTTACTCCGCTGGCTTTCAACACCGAGGCCTTACCGAGTGCCTTCCAGACGGTGTCGGTGCGGCGCAAGCCGGCGCGCGTGCTGGTGAACGCGCCGGAGACATCGAAGAACCATCTTCGCCCACAGCGATCCTTGGCCACGAAGTTGACTTCGGTGGCACCACGAAAGCGAAGGTCCTCATCGATGTCGGTGAACCCACAATCCTTCAGGACCGCCAGCGCGATCTGCTTGGCGCGCTGGCCTTCGCGCACTGCCCGCGATTGATAGGGCTCGTCTTCAGCTGCCGGATTGGGCACCGCAGGCAGAACGGCCTGGGGCACGACCAGGCGCCGTTTGCGCTCGGCATCGACCCGATCGATTGATCGCTCGACGTAACCGGGATCGGTGTCGTACCCGACGAAGTGACGTTCGGAGCGCACGGCAGCCACAGCCGTAGACCCGGAACCCATGAAGGGATCCAGAACGACGTCGTGCCGGTAGGTGTAAAGCTCGATGAGCCGTTGGGGTAGCTCGACGGGGAAAGGTGCGGGGTGCCCGACCCTCGTTGCGTTCTCGGCAGGCATGTCCCACAGGTCGGTGGTGGCCTCCATGAAGTCGTCCTTGAAGATGGACACCTCCGATGGAAGATCGTCGCGCGCCCGTTCCCGGCGGGAACGGGCGCGATCGAAACGACCTTTGCAAGCGATGACTATTCGCTCCGTCAGATCGCGCAGTACGGGATTCGCGGCGCTCTGGAAAGAGCCCCAGGCGCAGGAGCCGCTGGCACCCTGTCCCTTGACCCAGATGACTTCCCCTCGCAACAAGAGCCCGAGCCGGTCCTGCAGGATCGAGGTCACGTCCGCGGCCAGCGACCTGAAGGGCTTTCGTCCGAGGTTGGCTACGTTCACCGCAATGCGACCCCCGGGTTCCAGCTTGCGAACGCATTCAGCGAACACCTCGGTCAGCATCTCGAGATATTCGACGTAGCTGCCGGGGACGTGGCCCTGCCCCAGAGCCTCTTCGTACTCCTTACCGGCGAAGTAGGGAGGCGAGGTCACCACCAGCGCCACCGATGAATCGACCACCTGCGACATACACCGAGAGTCGCCGATATGGATCCGATCCAGCATGTCTCGGGGATTCGAAGCGATGTCGCGGTCGGAGGACACGCGCGGCAGAGAGAAGCGACTGTAGAAAGCCGAAGCGTCGTGGCTCTCTCGCTTGCTTACGCCGAAAGAGGACGTAGAGGTCGGTTTTCTTGGTCGTGCCACCGCGTCCTCCTTTGCGATAGTCAATTGTCTGAGATCGTTTGATCTGAGATCGTTCCTCATACTACGCGTCCACCATCAACGTTAGGAGGAGCCTGTGACAGCTTCCATTGGCTACCTTCCAACCTCACGGATCGGCTGGCCTTTGGTTGCAACCGCGGCGACGGAACCCGTGCTTATCCTCGCGTCCCCAATCAACCGGAGTAGGTCATCAACCGAGAAGGCGGTTGAGACCATGGCCGCCGCGCTCAGGTTCAGCAAGAGCTTTCCTTTGAAGAACCCGCTGCCCCGTTCGCCCCAGCGTTGATAGCGAACTCTGGGACCGAGCGTGAGCTCCCACGGTCCAAACAACGCCCAGCGCTTCCCGGGATGATCGTGAACCACCAGGTAGCCCCCGCCGCCCTGCCAGACAATGCGCCGGTACACCGTCTCATCGAGTATGAACAAATCCCTCGGATGGATCTCGGGCCATAGCTCGGTGATTCCCGCTGAGTAACGCTGGCCCTTCTCTTTGATGTCGACGTAGATGCGATCCCTACCAAGAATGAATGAAAAGTCCAGCCGGTCGAACGCGGCGGTGTGATCCTCGAGTGACTCGATGCGCGGGTGCGCAGAGAGAGCGGCGGCCAGAGCACGCTCGGACTCCCTCGCACCGGCGAGATCTTTGCTCCAATCATCTGGACGTCGAGGTCTTGTCATCCGGACCATCCAGCAAATCAGGGTTTCACGGGATCGGGCAAACCCAACTTCCGATAGGCTTGATTCGTCGCATGAAAACCCCCCGGAGTACTTCCCTGATCCTGCCCGACCTCGTAGCCGCCTGGCTCGCCGAGGACATCGGGCGCGGAGACGTCACGACCGAAGCGGTCGTGCCGACCGCTCTCGACGGGCGAGCGCGCATCGAGGCGCGCGAGCCATGTCTTGTCGCCGGGATCGACGCGGCGGCGCTGTGCTTCGGGATGGTGGCCGAGGGGACCGGGCGCCCGCTCGAGTTCAAGGCCATCGTGGGGGACGGAGGCGGAGTCGACGGCGGGGACATCATTGCCCGCGTCGAGGGCTCGCTGGCCTCGATCCTCACGGCCGAGCGCACCGCGCTCAACCTCCTGGCGCGGGTCTGTGGCGTCGCCACCCTGACCCGTAGCTACGTGGAGGCGGTTGCGGGAACTCGGGCGAGGATCGTCGATACTCGCAAGACGACCCCGGGCCTGCGCGCTCTCCAGAAGTACGCCGTGGCCGTGGGAGGGGGGTCCAACCACCGCTTCGGACTGGATGACGGCGTGCTGATAAAGGACAACCACCTGGTCGCAGCCGGCGGAGTGGCGGAGGCGATCAGGCGAGCTCGAGCAAACTCACCGCATGGGCTCCGCGTCGAGGTGGAGGTCGTCGGCCTGAGCGAGTTCGACGAAGCCCTGAACGAGGGCGCGGACGCAATTCTGCTGGACAACATGACGCCGGAGATGGTTGCCGAGGCGGTGAGGATCGGGGCCGGGCGGGCGCTGCTCGAGGTCTCGGGCGGAATCAATCTCGCCACGGTGCGTTCCTATGCTTTGACGGGAGTGGATCTGATTTCGGTGGGGGCGCTGACGCATTCGGCTCCCTCGATCGATCTCGCATTGGAGTTGGAGGAGTAGAGATGGCATTGTCGGTCGAGGCGCTTCGCTCGGGAGTGGACGAAGCATGGGCGTCTGAAGTGCGCCGGCTGGTGGCGGAGCAAGACGCGGTCGTCGTGGCGCACAACTATCAGGTACCGGCCATCCAGGACGTCGCGGACTTCGTTGGCGACTCGCTCGAATTGTCGCGCATCGCGGCCGAGACCGAGGCGTCCACCATCGTGTTCTGTGGCGTGCATTTCATGGCGGAGACGGCCAAGATCCTTGCCCCTCACAAGCGTGTGTTGATTCCGGACAAGGATGCGGGGTGTTCGCTCGCGTCGTCGATCAGCGCGAAGGAGTTGCGCGCGTGGAAGGCAGAGCACCCGGGTGCAACGGTGGTGATGTACGTGAACACGACCGCGGAGGTCAAGGCCGAGACGGACTACTGCGTTACGTCCGCCAACGCGGCCAAGGTCGTCAATTCGCTCCCTGAGGACGATGAGATTCTCTTCGGCCCGGACATGTTCCTCGGCGCCCACGTCGAGCGCGTGACTGGGCGAAAGATGCACGTCTGGATGGGTGAGTGTCACGTCCACGCCGGTATCGACCCGACCGACATCGCCCGCACTCTCGAGGCGCACCCCGATGCGGAACTGCACGTGCATCCCGAGTGTGGGTGTTCCTCCCAATGCATGTACCTGCTGTCGACCGGTGATCTCCCTGCCGACCGAACCTTCGTGTTGGGTACGGGCGGCATGGTCGAGCGCGCGCGCACCTCGAACGCCAAGGAGTTCATCGTCGCAACCGAGACGGGCATGATGCACAGGCTTCGCAGCGAGAATCCTGCGGCCGACTACATCCCCGCCAACTCGAGGGCGGAGTGCGGGTTCATGAAGATGATCACACCCGGCAAGTTGCTCCGCTGCCTGGAGACGGGGCAAGATGAGGTAGTTGTCGACAAGCCCACGGCCGATCGAGCTCGAATCGCCATCGAGCGCATGATCGCCGTCGGCTGACGCGCTCCCCCAGAGCGGTCGGTATCGTGGAAACGGCGTGCGTTCGTACACCGACCTACCCAGAGCAACCCGACTGACGATATTCATCGTCGTCGCGCTTTTCGCATTGACCGCGATCACGCTGTTGATCTTTCGAGTCGCGCGGTCCGGAGCGCTCCCGGACACGACGGTGGCCGGGGTGGACGTGGGAGGTCTGGAGGGCGAGGAATTGCGCCGCGCTCTCAGAGAGGTCGAACGGCAACGAGGGGACGAGCCGCTGAGGATCTCCGCCGGTGACGATCCCGTCGTGGCGACCTCCGGAGCGGAACTCGGATACCGCGTCGATGTGGTGGCTACGGCCAAAAATGTGCTCGAGCGCGGCCGGCAGGGCAATCCCCTTGCCGCACTGGGGGATCACCTGCTGGCGACGTTCTCCTCGCCCGAGGTCGAGCCCGCCGACCGGCTGGATGAGACCGAACTGCGTTCCTGGCTGGGAGGCAAGGGCGCCGATCTGACGACTCCACCCTTCCCCGGGGGGGTGGAATTCGAAGGTTCGAAGGTCACACCTCTGTATCCCGAGCCGGGAGTCGTTCTCGTCGAGGGCGAGTTGAGGTCCAGGGCGATTGCGGCCGCGCGTTCACCGGGCGAGGACGACATAGTCGTGTCCACCGAGGAAGCGGAGCCTCCTACCGATGAAGCCGACGTGGACGGACTCGCAGCGGCGGCCGAGACCTTGGTGTCGGATCCGATCACGCTCCGACGCCCGAACGGCGTACTGACGGTCTCTCCTGAGGAACTCGGTGAGGTCGCAGACGTTGAGGTACTGGAAGAGGGCAATGAGGCAGAGCTCGAGCTGGTCGTCAAGCCCAAGGCGGTGCGCAAGGCGGTTGGCGAAAGAGCGGCACAGCTCGAGACCGAGCCGCAGGACGCAAGCTTCCAGCTTTCGGGATCAACAGTGAATGTCGTGCCATCGATCGAGGGTTTCGAGTTCATTCCCAAGACTGCGGCCAAGCAGATACTGAAGGTCGTGTCCAGGCGCAACCGCACCGCGGTGCTGAAGGGGAAGACCCTCGAAGCCGACTTCAGTACCAAGGACGCCAAGGCTCTGGAGATCAGCGAACAGGTTTCCAGCTTCACGACCGAGCATTCGTGCTGTGAGCCGCGCGTCACCAACATCCACGTAATCGCCGACATGGTCGACGGGGTGGTCATCGAGCCGGGCGAGAGCTTTTCGCTCAACGACTTCGTCGGACCTCGGACCACTGCAAATGGATTCGTCGGAGCACCGGCCATTCGCGACGGGGAGTTCGTCGAGGAGATAGGTGGAGGCATCAGCCAGTTCGCCACGACCTTCTTCAACGCCATTTACTTCGGGGGCTACGACTTCCTCGAGTACCAGGCGCACTCGTATTACATCAGTCGCTATCCGATGGGCCGCGAAGCAACCATCTCGTCTCCGGCCCCCGATCTCGCGTTCCTCAATGACTCGGACGCGGGCATCTACATCAATACCTCCTACACGGATACATCGATCACGGTGACCTTCTACGGCAACGTCGACGGGGAGGTCTCCTCGGTCACCGGAGCGCCGCATAACTTCAGGCAACCGAGCCGCGAGTGCAGGACGAATCCCGACCTGAAGAAGGGTCAGGAAGTGGTGGTGCAGTCCGGGTACGAAGGCTTCGACGTCGTTGTGACGCGCGTGCTTCCCGGAGGCGCTCAAGAGGAGTTCTTCACTCGCTATCAGAGCGGCGCCACCATCGTCGAACGCCGCAGATGCTGAAGCCCGAGCGCCCCTTCCTCGCTCACGGGCCTGTTCATCGGGTGTGGTGACCGGCCCTTCCGCTGCGGCGGTTTCGGTGGGTTTGCCGTATCGGTGCCGCCAGGCGGACGCCAGATAGCAATCCCACGTGAGCGGGCGCTACCGGTCCGGCAACAACCGGCTTTTCCCCTTCGCCGCCGGTTGGGGTTCGGTTTTCCCCTCCCGGCCGGCCTATCGAATAACAGGCCCGTAATTTGCCGTCACGGGTTGACACCTCTGTCGTCTATTGTGCTTGATGTTGCTCCTGTGAGAAATGGGCGAGGTGAGCTTTGATGCGAATCGCGGGCTACAGAGGCAGGCATCTCAAACCCCGGCCGAAACGGCGCGGACCGGTGGTGGTGGGGACGGCGGCGGCGCTCTGGGTGGGACAATCGGCCGTCGCCCATGCCGGCGACCACGCGGTCTCGAAGGGCGAAACTCTTTCGGACATCGCGGTGCGTTACGGAACCACCGTCAAAGCCCTGGCGCGCGCCAACGGGCTGAGC
>JBOGWW010000376.1:0-22262 GCA_050693655.1 Actinomycetota bacterium
GATCGTCGTGCTCGAGCACGGACGCGTCATCCAGACCGGAACCGCGGAGGACCTGCGCGCCCGGCCTCGGTCGCCGTACGTGGCGGACTTGTTTGGACTCAATCTGTGGCGCGGGAACGCGCACGCGGGTGTCGTCGTCCTCGAGTCCGGTGCCGAACTCGTCGTTCCGGAGTCGCCGGAGGGCGCCGTGCTGGTGAGCGTCTCGCCTCGTGGCGTCGCGCTCCACGCCCACCGGCCCGAGGGAAGCCCGCGCAACGCCTGGCCCGGCATCGTCTCTGCGGTCGAGCCGGACGGGGAGGTCGTGCGCGTTCGCCTCGAGGGCGCAGTTCCGGTGACCGCTCTGGTCACCCCGGCCGCGGTCTCCGAGCTCGGCCTCGTGGAGGGAGCGAGGGCCTGGGCTGCCGTGAAGGCCACCGAGATGACCGCCTACCCCGCCTAATGGGCCTGCATCATCGCCGGGGTCACGCGATTTTTTCGAGCGCCGGCGACTTCTGCCGGTCCTCGATTAGATCCACGACCGCTGCCTCGATCGGACCCTGCGTAGCGACCTCGCCGAGCCGTGCGCTATCGCCGATGGCGTCGAGGGAGATGGTCCAACCCGAGAGATAGCGATCGAACACGCGCGGGTCGATGTACGAGGCCCTGCATACGGCGGGGGTGTTGCCGAGATAGTGCGCCACCTCCTTGACCGCTCGGACGATTGCCTTCTTGCGCGCGCTGCTCGAGGCCGGAGCGTGCCCGCTGGCGCCGAGACCGACCGCGGCCAGCACGGTGGCGCCCCAGGTGCGGAAGTCCTTGGCCGTGAAGTCGCCACCGGAGATCTCTCGAACGTAATCGTTGATGTCCGTGGACTTCACGTCACGCCACAACCGCTTGTCCTTGTAGGCGAGCAGCTCCGGGCCCCCGCCTCTGCGTTGCTTCAAGGATGCGATTACTTCCAGCATGAGGGGATCCACGGTCGACCAGATGCGTCGCTGCCCGCCCTTGGAGCGATAGTCGAAGATGACTTCATCGTCCTTTATCGCCACGTGCTTCTTCGTGATGGTTGCCAGCCCGTAGCTCTCGTTCTGCTCGGCGTAACCCTCGGTCCCAATGCGAAAGAATCCCCGGTCGAGCAACCGAACGGCGAGTCCCAGGGTCTTCTCGCGCGGCTGACCATCGCGCTTCAGGTGCCGAAGCGTGATCGAGCGCATCGCGGGGAGCGACTCGGCGAAGTCCAGCATGTGATCGAATTTCTCCTGGTCCCGCCGGGCGCGCCATACCTCGTGGTACAGGTACTGCTTTCGTCCGGCCGCGTCGGTGCCCACGGCCTGGAGGTGCCCCTGAGCGTCGGGACAAATCCACACCTCTCGCCACGCCGGAGGAATGCCGAGCCCCTTGAGCCGATCGATCAGTTCCGCATTCCGAATACGTTCTCCGGTCGCGTCCAAATACACGAACCCGCGGCCGTGCCGCCGCCGCGTGATACCGGGACCGGAACAGTCCACCCGCCGTAGTCGTGGCATGCGCTGAGTGTTTCCCGTTACGCTCGATGTCAACCGAGATGACCGCTGAGAAGCGGGAATCCGAGCCCCGCCCCAAGCTTGGGGCCCAGCCGATAACCAGGAGGGAACATGCCGGCACCCGGCACCAACGGTGAAGCCCCCGATCGAAACCTGGCCATGGAGCTGGTGCGAGTGACGGAGGCAGCGGCTCTGGCGGGCGCGCGCTGGATGGGCCGCGGCGACAAAGAGGCCGCCGACCAGGCCGCGGTCGACGCCATGCGCCTGATGATGGACACGGTGCCCATGGACGGTGTGGTCGTGATCGGAGAGGGCGAGAAGGACGAGGCGCCGATGCTCTACCGCGGAGAGGAACTCGGCAACGGTGACGCGCCGCGGGTGGACATCGCCGTCGATCCCATCGATGGGACCACTCTCACGGCCAAGGGTATGGGGGGCGCGCTCGCGGTGGTCGCTCTCGCGGAACGAGACACGCTGTTCGACCCCGGACCCTGCGTGTACATGGAGAAGATCGCGACGGGTGAGGAAGCCGCCGCGGTCGTGGACATCGAGGCACCCGTCGCCGAGAACCTGAAGCGAATCGCGAGCGCGAAATCGTCCCACGTCGACTCGCTGACCGTGGTCATCCTCGACCGCCCGCGCCACGACGAAATCGTCAAGGAGGTCAGGGAAGCCGGAGCGCGCATCAAGTTCATCGTGGATGGTGACGTCGCAGGTGCCATCGCGGCGGCGCGCGACGGTACCGGCGTGGACCTTCTGCTCGGCATCGGTGGGACCCCGGAGGGTGTGATCTCGGCCGCGGCGATCAAGTGCCTGGGGGGAGTGATTCAGGGGAAACTCTGGCCGCGCAACGACGAGGAGCGCCAGAAGGCCGTCGACGCGGGGCTCGACATCAAGGACGTTCTTTCGACGGACGACCTGTGCGCCGGCGAGGACGTTTTCTTCGCCGCGACCGGAATCACGGACGGTGATCTCGTCAAGGGAGTGCGTTACCAACGCTCCAGCGCCATCACCCAGTCGATCGTCATGCGCTCGCGCTCCGGCACGGTCAGACTCGTCGATGCTCTTCATCGCCGCGAGAAATTGAAGTCGTACTCGTCGGTCCTCTACTAGCCGAGTCTCCGCTAATTGGGCAGGCTGCGGCGAGCGCGTTCTCTCGCCATTGACGTAACACCGCTGCGTGAATCGGTTCCCTACCGCGCCCTCTGGACCGGCCAGGTGGTGTCCCTCGTGGGCACGCAGATGCGGCTCGTGGCGGTTCCCTTTCAGGTCTTCGAGTTGACCGGTTCCACCGTTGCGGTGGGCTTGATCGGTCTGGTGGAAGTAATCCCTTTGATCGTCTTCTCGATCATCGGTGGAGCCATAGCCGACGCTTTCGATCGTCGCAAGGTGATGGCCGTCGCGACGACGGGACTCATGCTCGACGCGCTCGCTCTCGCCGTGCTGAGCTTCAGCGGGGAAGCGTCCCTATGGTCGATCTACGCGCTTACCGCCGTGGGCAGCGCCTTCTCGGCACTCGACCAGCCGGCGCGCAACGCCATGATGCCGGACCTGGTCTCGGAGGGCCGGTTGACGGCGGCGATGGCCCTCCGACAGGTTGCTCAGCAGACCACGCACATAGTGGGACCGGCGATCGGGGGCCTGGTCATCGCCGTATTCGGAGAGCCTGGTTGGGTGCACGCGGCGGACGCGCTGACCTTCGTCGCCGCACTCGTTGCCCTGCGATGGGTACCCGGATCGGCTCCGCATCCCACGGAGGTGCCCGGCGGGAGCCGTGTCACCCTGCGGGCCATAACCGAGGGCCTCTCTTTCTCCCTGCGCACGCCGGTGATCCTGTCGGTCTTCGTCGTCGATCTCGTTGCGATGATCTTCGGCATGCCGCGCGCGGTCTTCCCCGAACTGGCGGCCGAGACCTTTGCGCTGGGAGCCGCCGGTCTGGGCCTTCTCTACGCCGCGCCCGCGGCCGGTGCCCTGGTCGGAGCGTTGACGACGGGTTGGGTCGGTCGCATCCGGCGACAGGGCCTGGCCGTCGTGCTCGCCGTGGGGGTGTGGGGAGCCGCGATAGCCCTTGCCGGTCTCTCGCTCTTCTCGCTCGTCCTCACCCTGCTCTTCCTGGCGATAGCAGGAGCAGCGGATGTCGTGAGCGCGGTGTTCCGCGGAACCATGCTGCTCGAAGCAACCCCCGTGCACCTCCGCGGGCGGGTCAACGCCCTGAACCTCATGGTGGTGGCGGGAGGTCCGCGTCTCGGTGACGTGGAGGCCGGACTCGTGGCGGGCGCCATCGGAGCGGGGCCCTCCGTGGTGGTGGGTGGTCTGGCCTGCCTGCTCGGAACGGGAGTAGTGGCTCTGCGGTTCAAGGAGCTGCGCGAATACCTGTCCCCGAGCGCGGGGCGAATCGACGAGCCGCTTGCCGATTAGCTCTGATCGTCCGCCCAGGCCCCCAGCAGACCCCGGTAGTGCGCCACGAACCTCTCGTGCTCGTGCGCCGGGAACGTGGTCAAGATGGTTTCGACGAGCAGCTCGTCGAACTCGGAGCTTCGCACGAAGTCGACCATGACCTCGTCCATGTGCGACAGATGCGTGTCGCAGAAGTCCTCGTAGGCGGGGACCGCAAAGTACCGCTCGCTGAGCTCCTTGTAGGCGGCGAGCTTGTCTTCGTAGGAGAGGTCCTCTCGGTCTCCGACCGAGAAGAACTCGTGCACGTCCTGGTCCACTCGCATTGCCCGGTTCGTCGCGGCACAAAAGATCGCCCACTTGGCCAGCGTCTTGATGGCCCAGGGGAAATAGTAGTGGAGGCTGATGACACTCATGTCCGGGCACGCGTTGGCGTAATCGATCGGAAACGCCTCTCCGCCCTTGCAAATGATCTCGCAGGAATTGAACTCCCAGCGGAAGAACGCATTCACCAAACGGCTGATGGCGACGACTTCTTCGCCCAGCTGCGGCGACAGGAAGTCGTGCCGCACCTCGTAGCGATTGTGGAGAGGTTCTCCGGGGTCGTAGCTCATCACCATGGTCTCCGCCCCAATCGAGAGGCTGCGAGCAAAGACGTCGAAGTTCTCGACGGAGGCCTGTAGGTGCATCAGTCGCTCGCCCGATTCGTCGTAGCGTCGGTGCAGCTCCGCGTCGCTGCCGATCCGAGTTACCCCGACCCAGGCGCCGCCGTCGAAGGGCTTCATGTAGAGCGGATAGCCGATCCGATCCGCCACCTCCTCGAGTGCGAAGGGTCGGTTGTACTTGCTGGCGGTGTAGGGAAAGCGCGGATTTTCAGGGGGTTGCTTGGTGGGGATCATCCATGTCTCGGGGATCTTCAGGCCGAGTCGGATCATGGCGCAGTAGGCGGAGTGCTTCTCCATCGACTGAAAGGTGAAGGGGTTGTTCATCAGGTAGACGTCGTTCATCAAGCTGATTTTCTTCAGCCACTCCCGAGGGACGTAGTACCAGTGCGCGAGCCTGTCGATGACGAGCGAGTAGCGGGGCGTGGCGCGCAGATCGAACGGCTCGATCGTGATGCGCTCGGTATCGAAGGTGTGCGTCGTGCCCTTGCGGTCGACGCTCGGACCGAGTCGTTGCATGAGCCCCTCGAAGGCGCGGGGCCAGTCCTCTTCCGTGCCGAGCAGTAAACCGATCAGGTGCCTCTGGTGACCCACTCTTCCCCCCGTCCCCCGTTCAACAAAAGCGTGGTATGTGGTGCGCGAACTGGTTACGCCAAGACGGCCAATCGTGAGGGACGTCGTGTCCCCACAGGTCGAGCTCGTATCGGAGTCCCTTGTCGTCCAAACGGGAAGCGAAAGCCTTGGTGCTTTCGAGGGCGCCGGTGGTGTCCTCCCATTGCCCCTGCCCGCAAACGAGCAGGAGACTCACGCGCCCCCTGAGCCACTCGAGGTGGTCGGCCTGCAGATTGCTCACGTAGTCCATGGGGTTGTTGAAGTAGAAGGCGTCACCGCGCCGGCCGTGACCCAACTTCGATATTTCGTAGACGCCGCTCTGACAGATCGCAAGCGGAAAGAGGTCGGCTCGCTTCAAGCAGAAGTTCGCCGCGTGGTAGGCACCGAAGCTACATCCCGTCGTGATGATGTCGAGGGACCCGGCGCAATCGTCGTGGATCCAGGGGACGACCTGATTTACGACCCAGTCCTCGTAGAGCTCGTGAAGCCGGGCGCGGTCCTCGAGCTCGAGGTCACCCCGGCTCCAGCTCCCCGAGTCGAAGCTGTCGATGCAGTAGACCTTGAGACGCCCTTCATCGATCAGATTGGCTACCGAGTCGATCATCCGACGGTCTTCGTAGTCCATGACGCTGCCCTGCTCGGAGGGAAAGGCAAGCAGCGGCCGGCCGTGATGCCCGTAAACTATGAGATTGCCGTCCGCCCCAACGGCGTTGGCCCACAGTCGTACATGCTCTTTCCTCATCTACGACCACGCCCTCTGCAGGAGCTCGACCAGGTGGGGATCGAGCGTGTCGCGCCAGCCGACCCAGTTGTGCCCGTCGCGGTTGACGATCAGCCGCACGTCGTAACCCTGCTCGGACAGCGCGTCGTGGACCGCCCGGTTGTTGGCCAGGTTCTCCTCGATGGCTCCGCAGGTCATCGTTACGGGAACGGGATGGACCCAGTCCTCGGCGGTGAGAACCCGCCCGACGAACCGGGAGATGCGCTGAAAGCGCGGGAAGCCCGACTCGTGTGGGTCGAAGCGCCGGCGGAAGAAGCTCCCCGATTGCAGGTAGAGCGCGCCGAAGCTCGCGGGATGGGCTCGGTGGGCATGCAGCATCGCAAGGCCTCCGAGGCTCGCTCCCATTCCGATGCGAAACCGCCGGCCTGCGGGTGTGGGAGCGTGTCGAGTCAGCCACGGCAATACGTGCTGCGCCAGAGCGCGGCCGTAAACCGCCGAGGCCGAGTAGATCTCGTTCCGGTCGACGGGCCCGATGAGCGCAGCCCGCATGCGGGGCAGCCGGCCGTCCACCGTCTTGCGGTCCAGCAGCATCAGGAGCTTGGAGAGCTCCGCGTACTCGGGTCCATCGTGAGCGATGAGCAAAGGGAGCGGTTCTTCCTCGGCGGTGCCGTAACTCGACCACAGAGTCACCGGCAGTGACGTCTTGAGGGACCGGCAGTCGATGGCGCCGTGCAGGATCGGCCGCGGATGCTCGAAGTCGCCCTCGAGCCAGTCCGGTGCCCGGTACTCGGGCCATCGCACGACCGACTTCTCACCGAAGGGCCCGGGAGCGCACAGGGGATTGGTGGGATCGGTGGTCAGCTCGGCCGAACCGCCGGCCTGCACGAGTTCGAGCAGGTACTCCATGCGGTCGACTTCGGGCCTCGGGAAGCGCAGCAGCCACGTTTTCCGGTCGGGCGCAAGAGTGAAGGCGGGTCCGAGGCGGGGACGCTGGACCTCCTGGTACAGGTTCACTCCCGCGAGATCGCCCGCCGGGTCGGCGACGCTGAAGGTTACGTCGGACCCTCGGACCTCGGGCGAGACGGTGACGGTGCTCATCTGGCGAGAAGGCTAACCGCCGCCCGCCCTCGGCCCGACTAGCGGTGGGGCTCCCACCGGAAGAATCGAGCGGCAACTACCAGCCCGGCCGCTCCCCACAGCGCGATCACGGCGATCGAATTCCACAGGAAGCCCGAGGGATTGCCGGGAGGGGGGAGGAACGCCTCGAAGGTCGCGTCGAGGAAGTGCTTGATCGGAAAGATGCCGGCGACGGTCTGGATCCATTGTGGTGAATCGCCGATCGGGATGAAGGTGCCCGAAAGGAACAGCAGCGGCAGAACCATCGCGTTAACGACCGCAGGGGCCGCATCGGCATTGGGCACCGCACAGGTGGCGGCGAGGCCCAGCGCGCAGAAGGCCCCCGCTCCGACCACGAGCGTCAGGAGAAAGGCAACGAACGTGTCCAACGGCACGTCCACTCCGTAGAAGACGAGCCCGAACACGAGCACTATCACGACCAGGATGATCGTCACGAAGATCGCGTGCAACACGCGCGCCGCCAGATAGACCCAGCCCGGGCAGGGCGTGCCGCGTAGGCGCTTGAGGATCCCCTCGTCGCGCGAGAAGGAGATGCTGATGGCGATGTTGGTGAAGCAAGCCGACACCACGGAGAAAGACAGGATCGCGGGGATGAAGTAGGTAGTGCTTTCGATCTCCTCGCCGGTCGGCGAAGGGCTCGTGCCTCCTCCCAACAGCGTCGAGAAGATGACGAGGAACAGCAGAGGAAAGGCAAAGGTGAAGAAGGCCGCAGCGGGGTTGCGCCAGAAAGCCCGGTTCTCGTAGCGGGCCTGACGGAGCACCAAGCGTGCGTCGCTCATCGCCGTCCCCCCTCCCTCGCTCCCTGAGCCGCCGGTGCCGCAGATCCCTGGGCCTCGTCCGCCGAGCTCTTCGTCAGGGCCAGATAGACGTCCTCGAGGGTCGGTTGCGACACCTGAAGCCCCCGCAGCTCCACGCCCTCGTTCAGGGCCCAGCCCGTGAGCTCGTGAACGACGGACAAGGGATCGCTGGTCTCGCAGCTCCAGGAGTGGCCCAGGACTTGAAAGTGACCGGCGACCGAAGGGGGTGGTGAAGCGCTCTCCGGGGCAAGGACGAACGAGATCTTGGTGCCCGCGACGTCTCTGCCTCCGAGGGCGTCGGGCGGCCCCTCCGCAACCAGCTCTCCCCCGGCCATGACGGCGACCCGGTCGGCCAGGATCTGCGCCTCGTCCATGTAGTGCGTCGTCAGGAGAACGGTCTTACCGAGGGTTTGGAGGTTCTTGACCATTTCCCATGCATTGCGCCGGGCAGAGGGATCGAATCCGGTGGTCGGCTCGTCGAGAAAGAGCAGTTCTGGGTCACCGGCAAGCCCGAGCGCGACGTCGAGGCGTCGTCGCTGGCCCCCCGAGAGCCTTCGAATCCGTTCGTCTCGCTTCTCGGTCAACCCGACGATCTCGATCACCTCCTCGACGGGAAGCGGGTTCGGGTAGTAGCCGCCGTAAAGCTCGATGATCTCGCGCACCGTGAAGAAGTGATCCACACTCGTTTCCTGCAGGACGATCCCGATCCGTTCCTTGAACGAGCGCTTGTTGTCCTGAGGGTCGGTGCCGAGAACCTCGATCGTGCCGGCTTCGCGCCTGCGATAGCCCTCGAGGATCTCGACCGTGGTGGTCTTTCCCGCGCCGTTGGGGCCGAGCAGTGCGAAGACCTCGCCGTGGTCGACGTGAAGATCGATCCCGCGCACCGCTTCGAGGTTGTCGTAGGACTTGCGCAGCCCCTTCACGTCGATCGCCCTGGTCGCCATCCGCGGGAGCATAAGCTACGGACATGACGGACTTTCTGCAGCACCCGCCGAGGCTCCCCGATGCATGGAGCGGCGATCGCATCCTTCGCGAGGGTCTCGCCTTTCACCTGGGAGAGGACATGTTCGCCGCCGCGGAGCCGGAGCTGGGCGCGCTGGGTGGTGTGGCAACGGACGCCGGCACCCTCGAGCTCGCCGCGCGCGCCGAGCGCGAGCCGCCACGCCACGTTCCCTACTCACCTTGGGGCGAGCGCATCGACGAGATCGAGGTATCGGATGCCTACACCGAGTTGGGCAGGATGGGCGTCGAGGCCGGAGTTACCGCGCTTCCCTACGAGAGTGAGCCGTTCGGCGAGAAGGCCCGTCTCGTGTGGGCGGGCGTCCTGTCGCTGTGGGGACCCTCCTCCGCTCTGTACTCCTGTCCCGTGGCCATGACGGACGGCGCGGCTCGCACGCTCGAGCGGCACGGCGGAGACGCAGAGCACCCCCTCGTCGAACGGCTCACCACCCGAGATCCGGGACGTGCCTGGACGAGCGGGCAATGGATGACCGAGACGGCCGGGGGATCCGACGTCGGGCGCACCGGCACCGTGGCGCGAAGAGATGCCGCGGGGCTCTGGCGTCTCTGGGGCACGAAGTGGTTCACCTCCGCAACGACCTCGGAGATGGCGCTCACCCTGGCCCGGCCCGAGGGTGCTCCGGAGGGCTCGAGGGGTCTCGTGCTGTTCCGAGTGCACCGGTTCCTCGAGGACGGAGCGCGCAACTCGATCCTCGTGCGCCGCCTGAAGGACAAGCTCGGTACGCGCGCGCTTCCCACGGCCGAGCTCGAGCTGGAGGGTGCGCTCGCCTGGCCGGTGGGGGAGCCCGAGCCGGGAAGCGGAGTGAAACGGATCTCCACGATGCTCAATCTCACTCGTATTCACAATTCGCTCGGGGCCTCGGGTGCGCTGGGCCGGGGTCTGGCCTGGGCGCGGGCCTACGCGCTCGAACGTGAGGTCTTCGCTCGTCCGCTGCACGTCATGCCCGCCCATCGCGCCACCTTGACCGACCTCGCGGTCGACTATGCGGCGAGCCTGGCGCTCGTGCTCCGCTGCTGCGAGCTGGCGGGACGCCGGGAGCACGACGTTGCGAGTGACGACGAGACGGCGGCCTTGCGCTGCCTCACGCCCGTAACCAAACTGACTACGGGACGCTGGTCCATCGCCGGAGTCACCGAAGCGATGGAGGCCATCGGCGGTGTGGGGTACTGCGAGGACTCGACGATTCCTGCGCTGGTTCGCAACACGCACGTCATTCCGATCTGGGAGGGCACGACGAACGTCCTGTCTCTCGATGTTCTGCGCGCCGCACAGAAGTCGAACGCCCTCGCGGCTCTCGTCGACGACGCTCGGTCCCTCGTCGTGGACCTTGCCGATGACCCCCGGGCGGGAGAGACGGCGCGCGCGGTACTCACGGCGCTGGACGAGATCGACAAACGCGCCGTCGAGATGGTCGACGACGAACAGAAGGCCCAGGCGGGGGCCAGGTCTCTCGCTCTCGGGACGGGTGCGACCTACGCCTGCGCGTTGCTTTGTTGCCAGGGTCATTGGGCATCGCAGCGCGGCGAACATGCCACGACCGCGATCGCGGCGCGGCTCGCGGCCCGCGGTCTTGTTCCTCCTCCCGCGCCCGTCGACTTGAGCATTGCGATGGAGGACGGGTAAGGCTCCACCTTCTCCGGCTCGACTCGATTTGTTGCGCGCGGAGACCAGGAGCCTCAGGATGCACATCTAAGAGAGGTGTGAGGCGATGGTACATATTGGCTGACGGCGATAACCGATACGACGCTCGGATACTGGTGGTCGATGACGAGGCGCCGGTGCTGCGCCTGTTGACACGGTTGCTCGAACAGAACGGGTACTCATGTGCCACGGCCGGCGATGCCCTTGAGGCCACCGCGGTCCTCGACGCCGAGCGGTTCGATCTGTTGCTCACCGACATGAACCTGCCGGGCGAGTCGGGACTCGACCTGATTCGGGCGGCGTCCGACAGCTACCCGGATCTCGCTACGGTGATGGTGACGGGTCTGGACGACAGGACCCTGGCCAACGCGGCCCTCGAGCTGGGGGCCTACGGCTACATCATCAAACCCTTCGAGTCCAATGAGATCCTGATCAGTGTCACCAACGCGCTTCGCAGGCGCGCGCTCGAGATCGAGAACCGGGGCCATCAGGCGCGCCTCGAGCAGCAGATCCGGGAGCGCACCGCCGAGTTGTGGAACGCGATCCGGCACCTGGAAACAACTCAGGAAGAACTGCGGCGATCGCGCGAGGAAACGGTCAAGCGACTATCGATCGCGGCCGAGTTTCGCGACGACGAGACCGGCCGGCACATTCAGCGCATGAGCCGTTACTGCGCCCTTCTCGCGCGCGAGTTGGGCGTGGATTCCGAGCGCGGAGAGCTCATACGCGTCGCCAGCCAGATGCACGACATCGGCAAACTCGGCATTCCGGACAGCATCCTGCGGAAGCCCGGCCCCCTTACGCCGGAAGAGCGCAGGGTCATGGAGCGGCACTGCGAGATCGGCTGGCGGATCCTCTCCGAATCCCAGTCGGAGCTACTCGACTTCGCCGCGACGATCGCCCGCACCCACCACGAACGAGTGGACGGTACCGGCTATCCCCATGGCTTGTCGGGCTCGGACATTCCCTTCGAGGGCCGGGTCGCCGCCATCGCCGATGTCTTCGATGCGCTGACGACCGACCGTATCTATCGAGCTGCCATGCCCCTGGGTCGCGCGCTGGAGATCATGCGCGAGGGCCGCGGCACGCACTTCGATGCCGCTGCGCTCGACGGTTTCTTCGACGCACTCGACGGAGTCATCCGGATCCACGAGGAACTCTCCGATGACTAGGGACCACTGGGGAGCCGACGGTCCGCCGAGGTCGTGAAAGACTGATCTCGATGGAGGTGAACGGCCCCTGAGATACGACGAGCGCACGGCCCTGGTCGTGGTCGACGTGCAGAATGATTTCGCCGATCCGCAAGGGAACCTTTACGTTTCCGAGGGCGAACTCGTGGTGCCAGTTGTGAATCAACAGGTCGACCAAGCGCGCGAGGGCGGCGCGCTCATCGTCTACACCCAGGACTGGCATCCGGAGTCCACGCCCCATTTCGAGAAGGACGGCGGCATCTGGCCCGTGCATTGCGTGATGGGTACGTGGGGGGCGGAGTTCCATCCCGCTCTCGATGTCGACGGCGAGATCGTCAAGAAGGGCGCGACCGGGCACGACGGCTACTCCGGTTTCACCGAACGCCACCCGACGACCGCCGAGGAGCACCCCACTCCACTCGTCGACATCCTGCGCGAGCGGGGTATCGAGCGCGTGATCATCGCGGGGCTCGCCACCGACTACTGCGTCAAGGAGACCGCTATCGACGCCCTCGGCTACGGCTTTGACACCACCGTGCTCAGCGAGGGAATCCGGGGCGTGAACCTCGAGCCGGGCGACGACGATCGCGCGCTCGAGACCGTGCGTGACGGCGGAGGAACTATCGAGTGACCTGGGTGAACTCCGCCAACGCGGCCCTTCTCACGGACCTGTACGAGATGACGATGGCGGCCAGCTACTTCCGGAACGAGATGAACGAGCGGTCCACCTTCGATCTGTTCGTTCGCCACCTGCCGGAGCGCCGAAACTTCCTGATCGCGTGCGGACTCGAGCAGGCACTCGACTTCCTCGAGAGACTGCGCTTCGACGACGAGGCCGTCGACTACCTTCGATCGCTCGAGATGTTCGACGAGGATTTTCTCGATTACCTTGGCGACCTTCGCTTCACCGGAGATGTTCATGCCGTCCTGGAGGGGGAGGCCGTATTCGGGAGTGAACCCCTGCTTCGCGTCACCGCCCCGTTGCCCCAGGCCCAGATCGTCGAGAGCTTCTTGCTCAACTGCGTTGCGTTCCAGACGATGGTCGCTTCCAAGGCGGCCCGAGTGGCCATTGCCTGCAGAGAGCGGAGCTTCGTGGATTTTTCGCTTCGACGAGACCACGGCGCGGACGCGGCGCTGAGGGCCGCGCGCGCGTCCTATATCGCGGGAGCGGCGGCGACCTCGAATGTGCTGGCGGGCAAGGCGTTCGGAATCCCCGTCAACGGCACCATGGCGCACTCCTACGTGATGGCGTTTGACCAAGAGATCGATGCTTTCAGAACGTTCGCACGGGATTTCCCCGATCGCGCCGTACTCCTCATCGACACGTTCGATGTCGAAGAGGGGGCCCGGCGAGCAGCGCAGGCGGCCAACGAGCTTGCGGACGAGGGCGCTCACCTGGTCGGAGTGCGCATCGACTCGGGCGACATCGCCCATCTCTCGAGGTCCGTCCGCAAGATCCTCGACGATGCCGGCCTGGGCGATACCCAGATCTTTCTCTCGGGCGACCTCGACGAATACCGGATCGCCGACCTGGTCGACGAGGGGGTGCCGGTTGATGCCTTCGGCGTCGGCACCCAGATGGGTGTGAGCGGCGACGCTCCGTCGCTCGGGGGCGTCTACAAGCTGGTGGCGGATTCCAAGGGACCGAGGATCAAGCTCTCCGCCGGCAAGGTAACGTTGCCCGGCTGCAAACAGGTATGGCGCCGCGAGCGGGACGGACTCATCGAGCACGACGTGATCGCGCTCGAGCAAGAGCAGCTAGCGGACGCACGACCCATTCTGCAGCCCGTGATGAGGGGCGGCCGTCGTGTGGCGGCGCCGGAATCACTCGAGGAAAAGAGGCGGCGGTGTGCTGCGACTCTCGCAGGCCTGCCTTCCTCATTGAAATCATTGACGCAAAGGGTGGAGTATCGGGTGGAGAGATCCGAACGGTTGAATGAACTGGTCGAGAGCACGAGCGTGGCCCGTCGGTGAACTCTTATCAGGCAGTCTCAGAGGTCCCGAAGTTGAGAGCCGAAAGGGATCAACGATGATCTTCAGGCAGTTCTACCTTCCCAGCCTGGGGCACGCGTCCTACCTGGTTGGCGACGAGAAAACGGGCCGGGCGCTGGTTCTGGATGCGCAGAGAAACGTGTCCGATTACTACACCACCGCTCGCCGCGAGGGCCTCCGAATCGGTTACGCCATCGACACGCACGGTCACAACGACTACCTGAGCGGTATCACCGAGGTCGCCGCCCGAGGGGATGTCCAGCTACTGGGCTTCCACGAAGCGCAACTCGGTTACGACCATCGCAACGTGAAGGACGGCGAGATGATTGAGGTCGGCGACGTCGCGTTCGAGGTGCTTCATACCCCCGGACACACCCCGGAGCACGTCAGCCTGCTCATCTACGACCGGACCGCCGGCGAGGAACCCGCAATTCTGCTATCGGGCGGAGCCTTGCTGGTCGGGGACCTGGCGCGGCCCGATCTACTGGGTGGCGAAGACGAAGCGCGCAGCGCAGCGCGGGATTTTTGCCACACTCTGCAGGAGAAGATCCTGTGGCGCCTGCCGGATCACGTCGAGGTCTTCCCAACTCACGTCGCCGGCTCCCTGTGCGGCGGCAACATCGGCAGCCGGCTATCGACGACCTTGGGCTTCGAGCGCAAGACGAACGCGGTGCTGTCGCGGGTGGCAAGCTCGGAGGAGTTCGTCGAGGAATGTATCCGACTCGACAATCTCCCCGCGGTTCCGCCCTACTGGCGCCGCATGCGGTCCCAGAATCTCGCGGGCCCCGAGCCGCTCGGCGTGTTGCGGGAGCCCCCGGCGCTCAAGCCCGAAGAGCTCGCGCACGAGGTCCGTGCCGGCGCCGTGATCCTTGACGCGCGCTCCCCGGAGGCCTTCGCCGGCGGACACATCCCCGGCGCGCTCAACGTGGGCCTGTCGACGAGCTTCTCGACCTGGGCCGGGACGGTCCTGGATGAGGGCGCACGCGTATTGCTGGTGCTCGATGATCCCGATCGGCTATGGGAGGCGACCTGGCAGCTGCTGCGAACCGGATACGAACTCCCGGTGGGGTGGCTCTCGGGCGGCATGCAGGCGTGGCGCACGAGCGGCGAATCGGTGAAGGTCGTCGATGAGTTGTCGGTCGACGACCTGAGCCGGCGGCTGGAGGGGGCGGACATCAACGTCCTCGACGTGCGCCAGCCGGTGGAATGGGCGCAGGGCCACATCCCGGACGCGCGCTTCATCAC
Organism: Actinomycetota bacterium; assembly: GCA_050693655.1. Lineage (GTDB taxonomy): Bacteria > Actinomycetota > CADDZG01 > CADDZG01 > WHSQ01 > WHSV01. The sequence continues at coordinate 14,915 of JBOGWW010000376.1, forward strand.
GGGGGCCGAGGTGCCGGAGCGACTGAACGAACTCAGCACGAACGAACCCCTGGCCGTGGTTTGCGGCAGCGGCTATCGCTCGTCGGTGATCTCGAGCCTCCTGCGAGCGCGCGGCCACGAGGACGTGGTCAACGTCATCGGAGGGATGAGCGCGTGGCGAAACGCAGGCCTGCCGGTCGAGAAGGACTGACCCGCTCGCGCCGAGCGCAGGTGGTCGGGGCTAGTCGAAGGAGGAGGCCTCCACCGGCGTGCTCTCCGCCCCGAGCGTTCGTTCCACGAGCGTCAGCAGCGTCTCGGCCGAGAAGGGCTTGTGGATCCAGGAATCCAGACCGCGGATGGACTCGTCGGCGAGGGACTGTTCCGCGTAGCCGGACATGTAGAGCGTCTTGATTCCCGGGTAGAGCATCTGGACGTTGAGTGCGAGCTCCCGGCCGGACATCCCGGGCATTCTCACATCGGTCAACAGCAAGTCCACGCCCCCCTCGATGGCATTCAGCTCGGCGAGCGCGTGCGCGCCCGACTGCGCCTCGACCACCCGGTAGCCGCGGCCTTTCAGGATGCGCCCAACCAGCCGGCGAACCGCCTCCTCGTCTTCCACGACCAGGATTCGGCGTCCGGCGATCTCCTTGGTCGGTTTCGGTGCCTCCTGATCGGTCGTGTCGGACTGCTCCTCGAGGGTCGCGGGGAGGTAAAGGGTGAAGGTCGACCCTCGGTTGAGTCTCGACTCGACCGAAACATGGCCGCCCGCCGCCTCGACGATGCCGTAGACCATCGCAAGCCCCAGTCCCGTGCCCTCGCCGGGTCCCTTCGTCGTGAAGAAGGGTTCGAAGATGCGCGCCTTCACGTCGTCCGCCATTCCACAGCCGGTGTCTCTCACCGACAGGGTTACGTAGTTTCCGCTCTTCAACTTCGGGTGGAACCCGATGATGTCTTGGTCCACGAACTCGTAGCCGGTTGCGATCGTCAGGGAACCGCCATCCGGCATCGCATCGCGAGCGTTGACCACGAGGTTGAGGAGGATCTGATCGAGTTGGCAAGCGTCGATCTTGGTACTCGGGTTCCCCGGGGCGAGCTCGACCGAAAGACTGAGGTTTTCCCGCATGGTCCGGCGGAAGAGCCTCTGGGCGCCGGCGACCACGTCGTTGAGATCGAGCACCTGTGGATTGACCACGCCCTTGCGGGAGAAGGTGAGGAGCTGACGGACGAGGTCACTCGCCCGGTCGCTCGCTTGCACGATTTCCTCGACATCTCCGCGCACCGGTTGCCCGGGCTCGAATTCGTCTCGCACGAAGACGGCGTAGTTACGAATGACCGAGAGGATGTTGTTGAAGTCGTGTGCGATGCCCCCCGCGAGTTGACCGACCGCCTCCATCTTCTGTGACTGCCGGAGCTGACTTTCGAGCTCCACGCCCCTTTCCTCGGCGTCGCGACGCTCGACCGCGATGCCCGCCAGGTGGGTGAACAGTCGAACAACCTCGACGTGATCGGCGGGAGGCTCCATCGGTTCGTCGTAGTAGAGGGCGAACGTGCCGAGGGTTTTTCCGGCCGCGTTGGTGATGGGAGACGAGAAGCACGCCTGAAGTCCGTAGACGAGCGCCAGGTCCTTGTAGTCCCTCCACAGGGGATCGATGGCGATGTCCGAGACGACCACGTCCTTGCCGGTGAAGGCCGCCGTCCCACAGGAACCGACTGCCGGACCGATGGTGATTCCGTCGATCGCGTGGTTGTAGTCCGCGGGGAGGCCGGGGGCGGCGCCGTGCCGCAGGACCACGCCGTCCCTGTCCAACAGAAGTATCGAACAGCGAGCTCCTCGAGCCCGGTCTTCGACCACGGCCGCGATGTGCTCGAGCACGTCCTTCAGATGGCTGCCGCCCAGAATCATCTGCATGGTCGCAGCCTGCTCCGAGAGCAACGTCTCGGCCCGTTTCCGCTGCGTGACGTCTTGTGCGAGAACCAGCCCGGCGAAGACGTCACCTTCCTCGTCCTGCACGGGGGTCCCGTGGATCTCCCAGGTCTCGCCGCGCGCCTCGACCTCGGCTCCCGTGGTCTTGCCTGCCAGTGCACTCCTGTAGAGCGGTTCGAGCTGCGTTGCGATCGCCGGGGGAAGCCCCTCCTGCAGAGTGCGTCCCTCCAGATCCCCGGACGCGAAGCCGGCCTTCTGCAGGCCCGCGCCGTCCGCAACCAAAAAGCGCAGGTCGTGGTCGAACAGGAAGACCGCTCCGTTCGGAAAGTTGTGTGCCAGGGCTCGATACTTGTGCTGGGAGCGCTGCAGCTCCACGACGCGCGATTGCACTCCGTACACCAGCCCAGCCATGCGGGCCAGAACGAGCAAGACGAGCACGAAGGCGGACGAGATACCGACCGCTTGATAGATCGTGATCTCACCGACCTGGTGCACCGCAAGCGTGGCGGGCCCGATGAGGGCCGCCAGCGCGAACCATGAGATCCTCGAGCGCGTCAGCGGTGCGCTGGAGGCGGTCGATGCCCGCTGAAGCCGATTCATCGAGGGGCGTAGCGCTGCCATGGCGATCAGCACGTATCCCAGCAGCCAGGGGACATCGGCAACCGTGCCCGCCGTGTAGCCGCCCCGCAAGGCACTTCCGTAGTAGAGGGTGTCCGCGAGCAGGTGCAGGATGAATCCACCACTCAGGAGATAGAAAGCAGGAGGACGCTCGCCGTTCGACAAGATGAGGGCCACGACTCCGCCCAGGAGCACCAGGTTGATCACCGGGAACGATGTGAGGATGACCCGTTCGGCCCACGTCACGGAGTCCCCTACGAACACCGGATGGATGAGAAATATCCAGGAGATCACGGCCACGTTCACCAGGAGCATCGCCGTGTCCAGCAGCAAGGCCTTCGAGTTCCTGAGATCCCGAAGCCCCACCAGGATCACGAGCGACGCGATGAAGCAGGAGTAGGCGAGGAGGTAGCACAGGTTGGTCGGCAGGACTAGGGCTTCACGGCCGGTGAACAGGTTCTCGCCGTACCAGATGATGTCGCCCAGGGCCTTGAAACCCAGTCCGCCGGCCAGTAACAGCCAGGGACGGGGCACCTCCGGCCGGTGGACTCGGATCCCGAGCAGGACCGAAAGGCTCGTCCCCGCCACGACCCCGACGAAGACGAAGGCCTCGGCCACCGGGGGAACCACGAGATAGAGGGCCGCGGCGAGCGCGCCCAGAAGGCCCACCGGGCCCCATAGATTCGATCGGGTGATTCTCGGTATCACCGTTTCCTGCTCCCTCCCTAGTGCCCTTTGTTCTCATCGGCCTCCTCGGGGGCCGGGTTGATACGCAAAAAGGGACGAGATCGACCTCGGTGCCGCCCGGACTGCTGGTGGACGAATCCGGCATCTCTCAGGATCCCGGTAGTACATTCGCTCCGGCGTGGGTCTGCCCGCACCGGTCGCGGCTTTTCCCGTCAGATCCATGCCCGGGCGGACTCGTCACAGGGAGGGACGCACATGGCCACGACGGACACCAGGCCCGAGGGCGGGAGGGTGCTGGGCTACCTTCCGCCCGACGTACCACCACCGGCCGCTCTGGTAAGTCTCGGCTTCCAGCACGTCCTCACGATGTTCCCGGCCACCGCGCTGGTGGCGATCATCACCGGCTTCGACGTAGCGGTCACCGTCTTCGCGTCTGGTCTGGCCACGGTTCTCGCCTGTCTTGGATCACGCAACCGGATTCCTCTCTATTACGGCGGCAGCTTTGCCTACCTGGCCGCGGTGGTCGCAATCGTGACTGCGGAATACGGAAGCACCGAGCTCGCCCAGGTCGGGGTGGTGGCGACGGGAATTCTGAACATAGTGGTCGGTGTGGTCATCCGCGCGGTCGGAAAGGAGCGGCTCGACCGCGTATTGCCGGCCTCGATCACCGGCCCCATCGCGATTGTGATCGGTCTCGCGCTCGCCAAGGAAGCGCTCGACATGGCCGTCGACAACTGGGGTCTGGCCCTCGTCACATTGATGCTGACGATTCTGTTCTCGGTCTACCTGCGCGGGCTGGGCCTGATAGGCATGCTCCCGGTGTTGCTCGGTGCCGTGTGCGGCTACCTCGTCGCGGCGATAACCGGCAACGTCGAGTTTGCGCCGGTGGGCGACGCCGCGTGGATCGCGCTTCCGGATTTCCAACTTCCAGCCTTCACCGACGAGAACGCGTGGAGAGCGATCGCGGCGATCGCGCCCATCGCCATCGCGACCATCCCGGAAAGCACTGCCCACCTCTACCAGGTGAGCCTCTACGTCGATGAGCTTGCATCCGAGATGAGACGGCCCCCGCTGAACATCAAACGGCTTGTGGGCCTGAACCTAGTGCTCGATGGAGTCTCGGACATAACCAACGGCATGTTCGGTGCGTCGTCGGGCACCAATTACGGCGAGAACAACAGCCTCATGGCGATAACCCGCAACTTCTCGGTTCCCGTCCTGATATCGGCGGGAGTCATCGCGATGCTCATCGCCTTCGTGGCCAAGCTCTCCGCGCTGGTGACCACCATTCCCGTGGCCGTAACCGGCGGACTCGCCATCTATCTGTTCGGCGTCATCGGGGTTCAGGGAATCGCACTCATGATGTCGGAGCGCGTCAACCTGTTCGATCCCCGGCAACTCGCGATCACCTCGGTCGTACTGGTGATAGGAATCGGCGGCGACATCTTCGAGGGCGGCAACCTCCCCTTCTTCGACTGGGAGCTCCCCGCCATTGCCTCCGCAGCAGTCGCCGGGATCGTGCTTAACCTGCTGTTCCTGTTGCTCGACGGATTCTTCGGCGAAATGCGTCCGGCCGCGCCCGAACCGGTGGCGACGGCGCCGACCGCGGAGGTCCGGGATTGAAACCGGTTCCGGCCTCTACACGAAGAGCGTGCCGGACGTGAGCGGGTAGATCGACCCGAATCACTTCGCTTCCCAGGGCTCGGTCGCTCACCCTCACCTCTTTTCGTCCGGCTCAGGGCTACTCTTGGTGCTTCGCCGGGAGTGTGCTCGCAGGAGGACTGTATGTCCAGACCCCAAACGAAAACCAGGTGGGACGAGGCGTTCGCTCGAAGGACGAAGGCGAACGCGGCCGAGGGCCTTGCCTCGATTCTGGCGCTCGCCAACGCGACCGACCTCATCTCCTTCGCCGGAGGCTTTCCCGATCCATCCACGTTTCCGGGACCTGCGCTGGCGGAACACTTCCAACGTCTCGTCACCGACCGGGATGCCTCCGCCCTTCAGTACGCGCCGGTCGCGGGTCTGCCCGGACCGCGCGACTTCCTCGCCGATCGTCTCCAGAGAATCGAGGGGGAGCGGCCGGACGAGGACGAACTCATCCTCACGAGCGGGGCCATCGAGGCCCTCGAACTCCTCGGCAAGAGCCTGATCGATACCGGCGATCTCGTGCTCGCCGAGGGACCCACTTACCTCGGCGCCATCATGGCGTTCCAGAGCTTCGAAGCGAACGTCCGGGTGGTGCCGATCGACGAGCAGGGTTTGGACGTGGACCGGCTCGAGAAGACCCTCCTCGAACTCGGTCCTCCGAAACTGCTCTACACGATTCCGGACCATCAGAATCCCGCGGGCCTCACCCTTGCTCCCGAGCGACGGGAGCGGCTCGTCGAAGTCGCACGCCGCTACGGCTTCCTGATCGTCGAAGATGCTGCCTACCGCGAGCTCGGATTCTCTGAGGAACGACTCCCGAGCCTTTGGTCGCTCGCTCCGGATGTCGTATTGCAGGCGGGAACCTTCTCGAAGACATTCATTCCGGGCGTTCGGCTCGGCTGGGGTGTGGGACCATCCGAGATCGTCTCCGGCATGCTGTGGGCGAAGCAGAACACCGACCAGTGCGCCGGAGCCCTGGGCCAACGGCTGCTGGAGGAATACGGACGAGCGGGAGGACTGGAGAACCAGGCGCGCGGCGCGCGCGCTCTCTACGGGCGGCGTTGCGGGCTGTTGATGGAGGCGCTCGCAACGCACATGCCTGGCGGCGTTTCGTGGACGAGTCCCCAGGGGGGATTCTTCTCCTGGCTTGAGCTACCCGATGGGATCGACGGCACCGCGGTTGCTCGCCGGGCCGTACAACGGGGGGTTGCGGTCGTTCCAGGAGCGCCCTTCTTCCCCGGCCCCGGCGGAGAGAACAACGTTCGGCTGTCGTTCAGCAGGGTGGAGGACGATCTGATCGACGAGGGGATCGAACGGCTGGCATCGGTGATCGATCTCGAAACGGCAGGAGGGGCGAGACGATGAGTGAGAGAAGCAGCGACCGCTATTTCGCAAAGGCCGGAGCCAGGCCGGAGGGCGAGGGCTCGTTCTTCAAGTGGGACGAGCAAGAACCGATCGAGGTCGTGCCCGGCCTCACCTTCCAACCCGTCCTCGGCGATCAACTGATGGCCAACTTCGTCCATTTCGAACCGAACACCGTGGCGCCGCTCCACTGGCACGTCGAGGAGCAGATCTCGTTGGTGCTGGAGGGTGAGTTCGAATTCGAGGTCGGCAGCGAGAAGAAGACGGTGCGACGGGGCGAAGCCGTATTGATCCCCCCCAACGTCCCGCACGCGGCCCGCACCTACGACGGCGCCTGCCTCGAGATGGACATCTTCAATCCACCTCGGCGGGGCCTTCTGGAGCTCATGGGGCTCGTTTCGGGCCAAAACGACGAGGTGCAACGGGACTGACGCCCGGTCGAATCCCCCCGGGCCGCTAGGCGAGCCTTCCCGCCTGGGCGGGCCGAAGGTGACCCGCGGAGACCATCCAGCGGATGGCGTCGGCGAAGGACGTTTCCAGCGGCACTTCCGTAACCCCGAGGTCGTCTCGGACCGGAGACTCGTCGACCGTTGCCCATTCCACCAGGAGCATCGAAACGCTCTCGTTGGTGAACGGCACCGGTAGGCCGGTGCGCGCGAGCGCGCTGAAAGCGGCGCCTCCCGCGCGCGCCACGGCCTGCGGAGTGGGTAACTGTGGGAGCCGGCGTCCGGTGAGGCGGCGCAGCATCGCGAAGGCCTCGTTCCACCTGAGATATCGACCCACGAGGTAAGTACGGGGACCGGTGTCGTCCTTCATGAGGCACGCAGCGAGCACGGCTGCAACCTCACGAACGTCGACCAGCACACTTGCCCCCCGCCGGAGGTTGAACGGCAGCATGCCGCGCAGCGGTCTGCGGATCCAGTACTCGTTTGTTTCTCCGACGTAGGGGTCGTGTGGACCGGTCACCGCACCGGGCAACACCGAGAGGACCGATCCACCGCTCGCCTGCAGTTTGCGCGTCGCACCCCTCGAGGGCGGCGCGAACCGCATGGGGATCGGTCGCGTCACCTACGTGATGCTGGGGCGCCTCGACCTCGAGTGGTTCGAGGGCCGGGGCGATCCTCTCGGGTG
>JBOGWW010000377.1:0-5894 GCA_050693655.1 Actinomycetota bacterium
ATCACCGATGCATTCGACCCGTTCCGGACGTTGCTCGAAGCTGCCGGTGGTTACTTAGCCGAGCGAGTCGCGGACCTCGACGACATCTGTACTCGTGTGGTCGTTGCTGTTATGGGCCTTGCGATGCCCGGCCCCCCCGAGAGCGACGTTCCCTTCGTGCTCGTGGCGCGCGATCTCTCGCCCGCCGACACCGCCGAACTGGACCCCGAGTTGGTGCTGGCACTCGTCACCCAAGAGGGGGGTTCCACGAGTCACACCGCGATCATCGCTCGGTCGCTCGGCATCCCCGCCGTCGTTTCGTGCACCGCGGCGGGTGATGCTCCTGAGAACCAAACGGCCGTCGTGGACGGCGACCGCGGGACCGTTTTCCTAGCGCCGCATCAGGCTTTGCTCGCGGAGATTCAGCGACGGAGGGTCGAACTGAAAGAATTCCAACGGTCAGCTACGGGTCCGGGCCGGACCGCAGATGACCACTTCGTTGCTCTGCTCGCGAACCTTGGCCAAGTGAGTGAAGCGCAACGCGCTGTTGAGGAGTGCGAGGGCGTCGGCCTCCTGCGCACCGAGTTCCTGTTCCTCGGTTCGAAGCGGGAGCCGTCGCTGGAGGAGCAGGTTTCAGTTTACGGGCGGGTATTCGATGCCTTCGCCGGAAAGCGCGTTGTAGTTAGAACTCTGGACGCCGGCGCGGACAAACCAATCTCGTGGCTCGATCTCGACGCAGGGCAGAATCCGGCGCTCGGCGTCCGTGGCCTGAGGGCGGCGCGCCGTTACCCCGAGGTACTCGAGGACCAACTCGAGGCGATAGCGCGCGCCGGGAGCGAAACCGACGCATACATTTGGGTGATGGCGCCGATGGTCACGACCGCTGCCGAGGCCAAGGAGTTCGTGGACCGTGCGCACCAGAGCGGTCTCAAGCGGGCCGGAGTGATGGTTGAAGTGCCTGCGCTCGCAATCTGCGCGGACGAGATCGCCGGGATCGTTGACTTCATCAGCATCGGTACGAACGACCTGTGCCAGTACGTCACCGCTGCGGACCGGATGATCGGCGAGCTGAACGACCTGCTCGACCACTGGCAGCCCGCAGTCCTTCGATTGGTTCGAGATGTTGTGGATGGAGCGAGGGCCGGCGCCACACCCGTCGGCGTATGCGGAGAGTCCGCAAGCGATCCGCTCTTTGCGCTCGTCCTTGCCGGATTGGGTGTATCGAGCCTGTCGATGTCACCCGCTGCTGTGGGTCTGGTGCGCGCGTCCCTGCGAGCGCACACCATCATCGAGTGCAGAAGGCTCGCAAAGCTGGCGCTGAGTTGCAGCACCCCCCGCGAGTCTCGGGAGTCCGTCGCTAGGATCGCGAATCTTCCCTGAGGTGATCACCCTATAGCGGAGCTATTGAATGAGAGCTCGTATGGGTCCGAGAACGTGTCCTTGCAACGTCTGATCGTGTCGATCATCCCTATGGCCGGACGGGTCAATCAGCTCGAGACCTCTTCGACCGCCCTTCGTCACACGTTCGGGGGCCTCTGGATAGCCGCCCGGATCGATCCGGAGGACGTCTCAGTCAGAGCTGGCCATCGCAGCTGCTGGATGCGGTATCAGAAGGTCTCGCACCTCGGCGCGCTGGGGGACGCATGAGTTCTCTACACTAGCGCCATCTCGTTGCCTGGTTCATACCGACAGGCTTACGGTAAGCACCAGTTTTCCGCTCGTGGCTGGCTCACAGCCTCGGAGGTTGCCCGGCGCAAGGTAGGTAGGCCACGGTCGTATCTCAGTGTGGATGTATGTCAGGCCAAAGCGAGATAACTAAGGACCCAAAGCGGTGGACAGTACTCGCGTGCGCTTGCTTCTCCGAGCTGTTGGTGAAGATCTGAGTAGGTGACCAACTCCGCCTGCACTCTTTGGAAGCGCTTTTGACGCAGTCCGTGCGCAGGATCAGTCATATGGTTTGTTTGCCGGTGGCGCTGGGGGCGGAATCATCAGGGTTCGTCGCTTCGGATCTTGACACCTAGTGAAGAATCATGGGCCAGCTGCTCTGGCGCAACGTCAGACCGGCACCCCGATAACGACCCACACCACGCGGGGACCGCCGCCGCTGAACAGGTGCTCATCCTCGTGGCTAGCGATCAAAGCGTTTTAGCTTCACGCGCTCAACGGATATCCGTGCTGCCTCGAGGTCGGCCTGGAACTCATCCAAGGTCGGAAACGTCTCCCAGTCGCCGGTTCCCGCCAAGGCCCGGGCCGCGACCAGATTCCCGGCCAGAGTGCAGACTTCCGACGGCCAACTTACGAGCAGTCCGTAGGCGAAGCCCACGGTGAAGCCGTCGCCGGCCCCGACCTCGTCAACGACAGCCTCCACGCGCATTAGCGGGATTTCGGACAGCGCGTCGCCTTCCTTCAGCACCGCTCCTCGCTCGCCGACCCTGATCACTGCGCGCTCGATGCCGGCAGACTCCATAGCTGCAGCCGTGGTGGTGAGATCCTCGGTCCCGAGCAGGACGCACGCCTCGTCGAGTCCGCACAGATACCAGGAGACATCGCCGAGCAGATCGCGGTGCGCGTCGAACGCCTCGGCCGCACTGTCCCACAGCGCTGGACGGTAGTTGGGGTCGAAGAGCACAGGCACTCCGGCGGCGGAGGCGCGGCGCGCTACGTCTATCACCATCGCGCGGGCGCTTGGACTGATCGCAGTCGTGATCCCGGTTAAGTGCACTAGGTTGGAGCGCGCTACGAACTCGTCCGGAATGTCCGCGGAAACGAGCCCACAGGCCGCTGATCCTTGTCGGTAGTAGAGGTTGCGGCTGCAGCCGTTCTCGCGCCACTTGTAGAACAGGCCGGTGGGCGCAGCGGCGTCGCGCAGCGCAACCACTTCGACTTTCTCTTCTCGAAGAGTCGACTCGATGACGTCGCCGAAGGGATCCACCCCTAGCCGTGAGACCCATACGACGGATGCGCCGAGGCGTGCTAGGCCGACCGCGAGGTTGGATTCTGCCCCCCCGATACGCAGTTGCAGTCGCTGGCCGACGTGGGGCTGCTCGTCGTCGAGCGGGTCCAGCAGCACCATCGTCTCGCCTACGGTCAGCACGTGCCCATCCACGCCGATCCTTACAACTCGTCGAACAGCGGCTCGATGCGACGATACGCGTCGATGAATAGCTCGTAGCGCCGGCGGTAGCTCTTGTGACGTATGTCGTCGGGCTGCACCGTGACATCGGTCTCGGAGAGATCGGGGGCGACGTCGAACGAGTCGACCAAGCCGATCCCCACTCCTCCGGTGAGCGCGGCCCCGAGCCCGTTGGCCTCCTCGACGAGCGAGCGGCGCGTCACCGGGATCCCCCAGACATCGGCGAGGATCTGTATCCACACATCGCTGCGCCCACCCCCCCCGATCACATCCACCGCGTCGATTGAGCGGCCCATCTCGCGAAAGGCGACGATCGCAGTGTAGAGGTTCATCGCCACGCCCTCCATGACCGCCCGCATGAGATGGCCGGGGCCATGGTGCTTGGCGAGTCCGAAGAACACGCCGCGCGCCTTGGGATTCCAATAGGGCGAGCGTTCTCCGAGGATGTGCGGGAGGAACAGCAAACCATCGTCCGCGGCTTGCACCGCGGCGGCCTCGGACGTCAGGCGCTCGAAACGGTCGGTGGAGCGGCCCGGCAGCAAGACGTCGGCTAACCATTCCACCGAGGCCCCGCCCGCCTGCATAGTGGCCGTGGGAACGAAGAGCCCTGGAACTACATGATTGAAGGTCATGGTCCGCATGTCGGCGTCGTGCAACGGCTCGTCGGCGCTGAGCGATATCCACGACGAAGAGCCGAGATAAGCGTATGCGCCCGATTCCGGCGTCACTACGCCGGCGCCGGTTGCCGCACAGGGACCGTCGCCACCCCCGAGCACGACCGGAGTTCCCCGCGCAAGGCCCGTGGCGTCGGCGGCCTCGCCGGTGACATTGCCGACTATGGTCGTCGAGGGAACAATCTCAGGCCACAACTCGCGAGGCAGGGCTGCGGCGGCGAGCAGGTCCTCGGACCACATCCCTGCGCGCTGGTCGAATGCATTGGTGCCTGACGCGTCCGAGGGATCGGTAGCCATGACGCCGGTGAGACGGTACACGGCGTAGTCCTTGGCTTGAAGACTCAATGCTGTGCGCTCGAATGCATCGGGCTCGTTGTCGCGCAGCCACATGAGCTTGCTGAGCGAATAGGTTGGGTTGAGGCGGTGCCCGGTGATGTTGTAACCGCGCTCCATGGGGACGGCATCGAGCAGACGGCGGCACTGCTCGCCGGAGCGGGTGTCGGCCCAGATAATGGCGGGGCGAACCGACCGGCCCGACGAGTCGACGGGAACGACGCCCATCATCTGCCCAGAGAACGACACGCAGTCGATCGACGCGTCGGGATGGGCCTCGAGAAGCGCACGCGTCGAACGCGCCACAGCATCCCACCACGCATGGGGATCCTGCTCGGCTCTACCCCCTGCTCCGAAGTCCGCAGGGTAGGTCTCGGTTGTGGACTCGACGAGGGCGAGGTCGTCGTCGTAGAGCCCGGCCTTATTGCCGGTGGTGCCTAGGTCGTGGGCGATGATCACGCTACTCCTCCCATCCCGTCAGCAGGCCGTAGACGAACTTCCTGCCCATGAACACAGTGATGAGGATCAACGGCGTCACCGTGATCAGGGACATCACCGCGATGTCCCACCACTGCGGACCGTGCTGCGTCGCCTGGCCGGCGACCAGGATCGGCATCGTTTGAGCGTTGCTGAACGTGAAGATCAGCGCGAACAGGAACTCATTCCACGAGAACACCAGCGTTACGATGAAGGTTGCGATTAACCCTGGCTTCGCCAGAGGGAACGCGACGTGATGGAAGACCTGCAGATCGGTCGCCCCGTCGATGCGGGCCGCCTCGTCGAGTGACAGAGGAATCTGTTTGAAGTACTGGTACATGATCCACGCCGCGATCGGCACGTTGAACATGACGTAGAGCAGGATCATGCCGAAGCGCGAGTCGATGAGCGCGACCGAATTGAACATGATGAACAAGGGGAGAACAACGACAACCGGGGGCAAGATCTTCTGCGCCACCATCCAGAACGCGATGTTGTCGTTGCGCATGAAGCCGAAGCGATAGCGGTAGCGCGATAGACCGTAACCCGCCATGCCTCCGAGCGCGGTTGCGACCGCTGCCGAGGAGACTCCGATTACCGCCGAGTTGGTGAGCGAACGCAGCGCGGTTCCGGAAAAAACTCCGTTCCACGCGTCGAGCGTTGGCTCGAAGTCTACCCAGGGGATGAAGGTGGCACCTTCAAAGATTGCAGCCGGGTTCTTGAACGACATGATCAGCGCCCAATAGAGCGGGAAGAGCACGATCAGTGACCACACCACGAGGATGGCCGAGACCACGACACGAAAGGTCTTCGACGTGTACTCCATGCTTAGACCAGCTCTCTTTCCTTCTTCATGAGGAACACCGCCGGTAGTGTCAGGAGCAGTGCCCCGACGAGCAAAGTCAGGGCCATTGCCGCGGCGTAGCCGAGATCGAAGAACTGAAGCCCGGCACGGTAGGCGTATAGCGTGACCGACTCAGTGCTGTTGCCGGGGCCTCCTCCGGTGATCACGTAGACTGAGTCCATCACCTTGAGCGCCTCGACGGCGCGCAGCAGGACGATGGCGATCGTGATCGGAGCGATCATCGGCATGATGACGTGACGCAGGGTCTGCCACCGGCTCGCACCGTCCACGCGCGCCGCGTCGATCACGTCCTGTGGCAAGTTTCCCAGCGCGGCGTACAGGAAGATGAAGATGAACGGCGTCCATTGCCACGTCTCGACCGCCACGACCGCGGTCATCGCAGTCGTGCGTTGAGTAAGCCACGAGATCGGCTCGATGCCGACCAGATCAAGAG
>JBOGWW010000378.1:0-1576 GCA_050693655.1 Actinomycetota bacterium
GTTCTGGATGGTCGTGTAGCGAGCCCGTCCGTGGTCCTTGACGACGATCTCGACCACCGCGGAGTGCAGCGAGTCGCTCGTGTACACCGGCGCCGAGCAGCCCTCGACGTAGTGCACGTAGGAGTTCTCGTCGACGATTATCAGGGTCCGCTCGAACTGGCCCATGTTCTCCTGATTGATTCGGAAGTAGGCCTGAAGCGGGATCTCCACCTCGATGCCCGGGGGCACGTAGATGAACGACCCGCCCGACCACACGGCCGAGTTCAGCGCCGAGAACTTGTTGTCCGCGGCGGGAATGACGGTGCCGAAGTACTGCTTGACGATGTCCCCGTGCTCACGGAGAGCCGTGTCCATGTCGCAGAACAGGATGCCGCGCTTCTCGAGCTCAGCCTGCGTCTTGTGGTAGACGACTTCCGATTCGTACTGCGCGGTAACACCACCGAGATAGTTCTTCTCGGCCTCGGGAATCCCGAGCTTGTCCCACGTCGCCTTGATGTCCTCGGGCATGTCGTCCCAGGACTTCACCTGGTTCATGGGCTTGATGTAGTAGTAGATGTCGTCGAAGTCGATCCCCGACAGGTCGGCACCCCAAGCCGGCATCGGCTTGCGGTAGAAGACGTCGAGCGCCTTGTGGCGGAACTTGCGCATCCAGTCGGGCTCGCCCTTGCGGTCCGACATCATGTCGATGACCTCGTGGGACAGACCCTTCTGGGGCGCCTCGTCGTAGCTCGTCGCGTCGTGCCAGCCGTATTTGTAGTCGCCCTTGATCTGGCGAACCTGTTCGTTCTCCTGCTGGACCTTAAGGTCTTCGGTTTCTGTGGCCACTAACTAGGACCCCCTCTGGTGCACTGGTGGTCGTCCGACGCTTACTCGAGCGTCGCTGCCCGTGAAAGGCTCAGCCTCCACCCTAACAGTTAGGTCTACCTAACCCAACCCTTCGAGCCGATACATTTGCCCTGCTCACAAGGCTAAAACAGAAAGGGTTGAAGCGATGTTCCCGCCCGGCGGCGGTTCTTGAGAGGTGGACCCTCCCCTGCGAGATGGGCTTTCGAGGAGAAAAAGTGATCGGGGGCGGTCCGAGAGCTCCATCAAATCCGTCGAGTACGTCGGGGCTGATTGGCTTCCAGCCGGTCGGCGAGCCCCCGAAGCATCTCAACCGCCTTGCTTCGCACCGGCGACCGCTCCGCCCTGGCACCGGCCGAGCCCGCGAAAGTGCGTCGCATCGCCGCTTCGGCGAGCAGCGCCTCCTGCCGCTCCCTGGCCTGACGCAGAGCTTCATCGGGATGCACGACTGCTCCCTTCCGGCCGGCCGGTCCCGCTCACGCGGGAACCGCGTCTGCCCGAACCAGGTGAATGTCGCCGCTCATCGTCTTGGCGCGTATCTCGAGTCGGGGCCCCGGGCCCTCCGGCGGAGAGTCGTCCAGCTCCAGCTCCGAGGTGGTGCTACCGCTCATGGACCTGGCGTCGATCCACAGGATCGAACCCCGGCCGACACCAACTCTCAGGTCACCCGAGGCCGATTGCAGGCTCACCGCTCCCTCGACGGCCTTCTCGATGGCGAGGTCTCCCGATGCGG
>JBOGWW010000379.1:0-3676 GCA_050693655.1 Actinomycetota bacterium
TCTTTGACCTCGACAAGACCATCATCGCCAAGTCCGGCCCCCTGGCCTTCGGCCGGAGCTTCTTTCGTGAAGGAATGATCAGCCGTTCGCTGCTGGCCAAGGCCGTATACGCACAGCTCATGTTCCAGCTGATGGGGGCCGACGAGGCGAAGATGGAGCGCATGCGAGCGGAAGCCGCCAAGCTCACCGACGGCTGGGAGGTCGACAAGATCAAAAGGGTCGTCAACGAGGTCCTCGAGGACGTGATCTCGCCGCTCATCTACGCCGAGGCCCTCGAGCTGATCCACGATCACAGTGCTGCGGGCCGGCTCGTGTGCATCGTGTCTTCGTCCCCCGAGGAGATCGTAGAACCCCTCGCGCGCATGCTGCGGATCGATCATTTCATCGCGTCTCGCACGCGCATCGTCGATGGGAGGTACACGGGCGAACTGGACTTCTACGCCTACGGACCACATAAACCCATTGCGATCAAACAGTTCGCCACGGATCTGAACATCGATCTCGACAACTCGTTCGCCTACACCGACTCGATCACGGATCTCCCGTTGCTCGAAACCGTTGGGAACCCCGTGGCGGTGAACCCGGACAGAGAGCTTCGCAGGATCGCGCTGGAACGGAACTGGCGGATCGAGTCGTTCCGAAATCCGGTGAGCCTTCGCTCACGTCTCCCGGAGTTCAGGAGGCCCGAAGTCACCTGGGAATCGAGTGCGCGTGTAGCCGCGGCAGCGGTGGGAATCGCGGCTTTGGGTTGGTGGCTGGCGAAGCGAACAACGCGCACCTGACCCCTCAGAGGGGTTTGGACACCTCAAGTCGCCCACGACGCGTAGCGTCGAAAACCCCGGCGGTGTGATCCAAGTCACAGACCGGGATCGTGCTTCGCGCGAACCTCATCCGGTGGCGCATTCGCGTTTGGCACGGCTAAGCCGACACCAGTTCGGAGTGGTAGCGAAGTCCCCGCTACTCAAGAGACGGATCAGCCAAGGCTCTGTTCGCTCGCTCCTTAGACGGAAGTTAACACTGGTCGACCTGTGTCATTCATGTTCAGGCGATCTCGCTGAAGTCGCTCTGGACGCTGCCCTGCGGATCAAGAAAGTCGAGCTCGATGAACTGCGCGAGTACTGCGAGCAAGCGGCCGCTCGGAGCTTGCGAGGTGCCGCCGCATTTCGCCGATTCCTCAGCGTGAGAGGAGGTGCTGAGATTGACTTGGGAAGTCCTCACCTACGACGAGGAGTACGTGTGGGACATCGCGGCTCTAGGGATTCAAAGGCTCCTCTAGCCCTAATGGACACCTCATGTCGTGTCACGACTGCAGTTGTCCAAAAGCCCGAGAGTTAATGGGTGGCTGCTTCCGCCAGGCGTTCGGGCGGCAGCTCCTCGGCCTCCGGTGCCGGCTTGGATTCGTGTCGCACTATGTAGGCGACCGATCCGACGATGATCGTCGCTCCCACGGCGATCGCCAGCGTCACCGGCTCGTCCAGCAGGGCCCATCCGAGGAAGATCGCCACGACGGGGTTCACGTAAGCGTAGGTGGCCACCTTCGAGATCGGAGCGTGCTGCAGCAGCCAGGTGTAGGCCGTGAACGCGAGCAGGGATCCGGCGAACACCAGGTAGACGAGCCCTATAACCGATGAGGTCGAGATCGCCTCGAAGTCGACCCGGCCCCCCTCGCCCGCGGCCAGTCCGGCCATGAGCATGATCAAGCCCCCAACCACCATTTGAATCGTGGTCGAGGTGAACGGATCCTCGGGCAGGGGAAGGCGCTTGGAGAAGAACGAACCGCTCGCCCAGAACAGCGAGGCCAGCACCACCGTCAGCACACCGGTCGTCGTGGCCGTGCCGCCACTCGAGCCGGGAAGCACGAGCACACCCACGCCGATGAAACCTACGATCACGCTGATGAGCGTGGCGCGCGGGACTCGGTCCCGGAAGATCGCCCGCAGGACGACCACCCACAGAGGGACCGAGGCGACCACCAGGGCGGCCAGGCCCGAGGGGATCTCCTGCTCCGCAACCATGACGAGCCCGTTACCGCCGAACAGCAACGCGCCGCCGACGAGAGCGCACGCGAGCACTTCCTTGGCGGACACGGCCACACCCCGCGGGCCGCGCCGAATCATGAGCACCACCTGCATGATGGCGCCGGCCGCGACGAAGCGGACGCCTCCTGCAAGCAGTGGGGGCATCGTCTCGACGACGTAGCGGATGGCGAGGTAGGTCGAGCCCCAAACCAAGTAGACCACCCAAAGCGCGCTCCAAACGAGCCACGCGGGCGCCGTCCTGTCGGGGCGCGCGAGTTTCACGTTCACGGAGCTAGACAACGGCTCCGGGGGGCGATTCCATCCCGAAATCGAAAAGTTCGAAGAAACCAAAGTAGGGCCCTGGGAACCCCACCGGAATCGCCTCCGAGCCGAAGAATCCAAAGTCGCTAGGCATCCAGGGCCCCCTCGAGCTCCAGCAAAAAGATCTTCCGCTCTCGACCGCCGCCATAGCCGCCCACGCCACCACTCGACGGGAGCACTCGGTGGCAGGGAACGATGACCGGAACCGGATTGGTGGCGCAGGCCGTTCCCACCGCGCGTGCTGCTCGAGGAGAGCCTGCGCGCCGTGCGAGCTCTCCGTAGGTGACGACGTGCCCCCGGCCCACCTTCCTGAGGTGCTCGAGCACCGTTCGCCGAAAGTCGGAGTGCATCAGCGAGAAATCCACGGGGAAGGTCAGGTCGACCCTCTCGCCTTCCAGGTACGCCGCCAGCGCCTCTCGCACGGGCCGCGTCTCCGTCGCCGACCGCACCACGCGCCCGCCGATCTGCCAGGCCAGCTCCTCGAGAACCGGAGTCGATCCCTCCTGCTGGAAGGCGACCCGGCAAACCCCCTTCTCCGTCGTGGCGACCAGCAGCTCCCCGATGGGCGTAGCCACGAACTCGTAGGTGACGTCGGCCAGCCCCTCGGCCACCGCCGCGGATGCCAACTTGTCCAAGAACTCAGTGCTGGGACTCATGTGAGCTTCTCCCTCAAAGATCCGATTGCCGTTGATACGCGCCTTCGAGCCGCCGCCGGCGAGCAACCGAGCCTGCGAGCGATGTCGTCGTAGGCGAGGTCGTGCACGAAGCGCAGGCGGATGGCGTCCCTGTTCGCATTGCTCAGCGAACCGATGATCGATTCGAAGGTTCCGTCGTCGTAGGAGTCCTCGAAGGACCCTCCTCGGGGATCGGGGACGGGGAGCTCGCGCGACTTGCCCGCCTGGTCGAAGGCAGTTGTCGTCGTGATGCGAAACAGCCACGCTCTGAGATGGTCGCCGTGCTTCAGGCGCGGATAGGAGCGAAGCCCGCGCAGAAACGCTTCCTGCACGATGTCCTCCGCATCGTCGCCCACGAGGCGGCGCGCGTAACGCAGCAGCTCGTCGGCGTGATTCTCGACGAGCATCCAGAACGGCGGCAGGTGAGTCGCTGTGGTCATCACGTCTGGTCTAACCCATAGCCGGCCCGAAATGTGAGCCGCTCGGAGGCTACTTTGGTGCGGCAGAGCTTGACGACCCGCGGCCGAGCGGGGGACTCAGAAGATCAGGTGCAGATCGCCAAACTCATGCCACAGATAGCGGCGCTCGAGCGCCGCCGCGTAGGCCCTACGCAACACCTCGGGCCCCGCGATTGACTCGATCATCGACAGATGAGACGAGCGC
>JBOGWW010000380.1:0-5518 GCA_050693655.1 Actinomycetota bacterium
GGCTACGTCTGGCTCGGCCTGCTCGCCGCCCTGATCGGCTTCTCCGCGGTTCGCTCGGTGGTGTTCGAGGGCCGCGGCGGGGTCCGCCCCAACGGGGTGCTCGCCCAGATCCACAAGCTCAACCGGCAGCGCAGTGGCGCGCCCTCGGTGCCGGCGGATCCGGGCCCCCTCGCGCCGCTTCTCGAGGGCCTGAGCTCGCTGAGGGCCAGGGTGCGGTCGGTCGCGGCCAAGCTGCCTCGGCGCGGGGGAGGCTGACCGCGGTGGTCAAACGAGCGCGCGTCCAAGCCCTCGCGGTGCTGTGCCTGATGTTTGTATCCCTGGTGGCCTGTGGCCAGAAGCCCGGAGTGAGCGAGCTGGCCGGGCCCGCGGGAGCGTACGCCGACCTCGACGGGGACGGGATTGCCGACGCCGGACCGGGAGGCAACGAGGGCCCGACGGACCTCGGCGAGGGGCCCTCGGGGGGATCGGGCTCGGGGGGTTCGGCCGGTTCGGGCGCGCGCGGCTCCGGTGCGGCCGCCGCGGGGGGCTCCGGCGGTTCCGGTTCCGGAGGTTCCGGCGGTTCGGGGGTTCCCGCTGGCGGAGATACGACGGGGGTTACCGGCAAGACAATCAAGATCGGGCTGCACGCGCCCATCACCGGCGCGGCCCCGGTTCCGCAGGCGAGCTTCGAGAGGGGCAAGGATCTCTACTGGGAGTGGCTCAGGCGCAACAACCAGTCGATCAACGGCCGCGACGTGGTGGTGGTCTCGAGGAACGACAACTACAACCCCAGCCAGGCGGTCGCCGTTTGTCAGGAGATGGTCGAGGAGGAGAAGGTCTTCATGCTGTTCGGCCTCGCCGGCACCGACCAGATCCAGGCCTGCGCCCGCTACGCGGAGAGCGTCGGGGTTCCCTACCTCTCGGCCGGGGTCACCGAGACGGGGCTCACAAGCCTGAGGACCTACTTCGCCCTGTGGATGAGCTACAAGCAGCAGGGACCTCTGCTCGCCGACATGGTCGTCGACAAGCTCGGAGGAAGGAACAAGGTCAACGGCATGGTGCGCTTCCAGACACCCAACTTCCAGGACGCGCACGACTCGTGGGTCTCCGCAATGGGTTCCCGAGGCGCGCGGGTGTCCTACGACCGAGCCG
Organism: Actinomycetota bacterium; assembly: GCA_050693655.1. Lineage (GTDB taxonomy): Bacteria > Actinomycetota > CADDZG01 > CADDZG01 > WHSQ01 > WHSV01. The sequence goes on from JBOGWW010000380.1 coordinate 1,132, forward strand.
TTCCCAAGACCGCCGGAGCCAGCGACGCTCAGACGGTCGCAACCGAGCTCCGCCAGCGTGGTGTGGACATCGTCTACATCCTGACCTCGCCCTCTTGGTTCATCCAGCTCGCGAATGCCGCCGCGCAGCAGGGCTACCGGCCGCAGTGGATCGGAGCCGGCATCACCATGGGACTCGACACGGTCGCCAACGTGGCCTGCAAGAACCAGAACTCGATTCAGAACGCGCGCTTCCTGCACCCGGTGCCCGCCTTCGCCGATTCGAACAAGTTCGATCCCGACTTCCGTCGTGCCGGCGGCAGAGACGACATCGAGTGGGGCCTGTGGGGCGGCTCCAAGGGTGCGGCTGGGTTGTTGAGGGCTCCCGGCAAGGACCTCTCGCGCGAGCGCTTCATCTATTTCGCCGAACGAATGCGATCGCTCAAAACGGGGGTCCTGCCACCACTCTCGTTTTCGCCCGGCGATCACTTCGGCGGTTCTCAGATGCACCTTCTGCGAGCGGACTGCTCTAACGGTCGTTACGTAACCGAGCAGGCTTTCGTAAGCAACTTCTAGAACAGGATCAGCATGAAGCCACTCGTCGCGGGTCGCTCGTGAAGGCGAAATGGGTTGCGGGCGCGATCGCCGCCGTTGTGGTCGTGATCCTGGCGATGAGCGTGGGCGACCGCACCGGACCCGCTCCGTTCGTGGTCGACGGCGTCATAAGCGGTGCCGTGTACGGACTGGTCGCGCTCGGACTCGTCCTGGTCTACAAGGGCGCGCGCGTCTTCAACTTCGCCCAGGGTGAGTTCGGCACCGTCGCGGCCTACGTCGCTTACGTTGCGATCGACAAATACGACCAGAGCTATCTGGTCGCGCTTCCCATCGCACTCCTCGCAACGCTCGTTCTCGGGCTCATCATGGAGCGCGCGATCGTCCGGCCGCTGATGAACCAGCCGCGTGTGACTCTGCTGGTCGCAACCATCGCGGTTGCGCTGCTCTTGATCGGCCTCGAGATCCTGATCTTCCGGATCGAGCCGCTGTTCCTCGAACCCATCATCTCGTTGACCGGGGAGGGAGACGCCGTGCGCGGCATCAAGCTCTTCGATTTCATCATCGACCCGATGCGCATCGCGATGCTGGGCGTGCTCGCGGTGCTCGGAGTTGCGGTCGCGTACTTCTTCTCCCGCACCGACCTGGGACTGGCGGTGCTCGCTACGTCCCAGAACGCGTTCGCAACCCAGGTCGTCGGTATCCCGGTCAAGCGCGTGTCGCGCTTCATCTGGGGAGCCGCCGCCGTACTCGGCGGCATCGCGGGCATCCTCTACATCCCGCCGGTCGCAGGCCAGCTCGTCCCGGCGGTAATGACCTCGAACGTGTTGATCCCCGCCTTCACCGCCGCGGTCATCGGAGGCATGACGAGCCTGCCCGGGGCGTTTCTCGGCGGCGTGGTGGTCGGGCTGGTACAGAAACTCTCGTCGTGGGCGGCCACCACCTACTACCTGGGCGAGGTTCCGATTCAGCAAACGGTTCCGGGGGCCGAGCAGGTCGCCGTGTTCGCGGCCCTGCTTCTGATCCTGTTGATTCGCCCTCAGGGCCTGCTGGGCAGGGAGGCGTAGGTGGCCACCGCGACCCAAACGCTGGGCCCCTCGGCCGGCCGGCGTACGGTATGGAGGCCGGGTGCGGTGGGATGGCTCGGCCGTCTTGCGGTCGCGGCCGCGCTCGCCGGATTGCTGGTCTGGTTCATGGCCACGGCATCGAACGTGTGGGCGCAGCGCATCTCGCTCGCCCTCATCTACGCGATCATCGGTCTCTCGCTCAATGTCGTGCTCGGTTACACGGGCCAGGTATCGCTCGGCCATCACGCGTTCGTGGGGCTCTCCGCCTTCGTGAGCGCCTACGTCGTGACCGAGCGACAACAGTCTTTCTGGGTCGGCCTCCTCGTCGCGGTACTGGTGGGAGCACTCTCGGCCGGGCTTCTGGGCCTGGTTGCCCTACGCATCCGGGGGCTCTATCTGTCGCTGATCACGCTCACCTACGGCTTCGTTGCGGTGAACTCGCTGTTCGAGATCTCCGCGCTGACGCGCGGTGGCGCGGGCATGCCGGCACCCCGCCCGGCCCTGTTTGCGGGCAACAGGGCCTTCGCTTTTCTTTGTCTGCTCGCGCTGGCGGTGGTGGCCTTCGTCGACTGGCGCTTGCTCCGATCCAAGGTCGGCCGAGCCATCCTCTCGATCAAACACTCCGAAGCCGTTGCCGCCTCCTACGCGATCAACCTGACCTTCTACAAAGTGATCGCCTTCGTGCTGTCGGGAGCCTTTGCGGGACTCGCCGGCGCGCTCTTCGCCGCCCGCAACTCGACCGTCGTCGCCACCGACTTTCAGTTCCAGAGTGCGCTGCTATGGGTGCTCATGGTGGTCGTCGGCGGGCTCGGCAATCGCCTCGGCGTCATCATCGGCTCGGCCTTCTTTGCGCTGTTCCCGGTCCTCATCGGACTGGTCGGCCCCCTCGAGCACTACATCGCCAACACCTTGAATCGAGACCCCGAGGAGTTCTCGCTCGTGATCGGGCCACTGCTCGCGCTCGTGACGATAATTCGCTTCCCCGGAGGAATCGCCGAGCAGGTCTCGCCCATCACTCGCTGGCTGCGGGGAGCGCGGTTCACCTTGCATCCCGAGGAGAGGGGGCGTGCAACATGAGCGCGGTACTCGAGATCAATGGGACCGGAATCCGCTTCGGCGGCCTGGTCGCGCTGAAGGACGTCAGCATCAAGGTCCCGGAGTGGGAGATCGTGGGACTCATCGGTCCCAATGGGGCGGGCAAGACCACCCTGTTCAACTGCATTACGGGCCTCTCCACGCCCAGCACGGGAAAGGTCGTCTACCGGGGGCGCGACGTTTCCGGTCTGCCCACTCATCGGCGGGTCGCCCTGGGCATCGGTCGAACCTTCCAGAACATCGGTCTCATCCGCGGTCTCAGCGTGCTCGAGAACTGTCTCGTGGCGCAGCACGCGCGGGTCGGTTACGGAACCTTGGGCGGAATCCTGGGCTCTCCGAGGTCGTTCTCGGAGGAACGCCGGCTGAAGCGAAACGCCAAGGAGGTCCTGGACTTCTTCGAGCTCGGCCACCTCGCGCACTCGGGACTGGAGGGGCTCCCCTACGGAACGCTGAAGCTCGTCGAGATCGCAACGGTCATGGCGACCGATCCCGATCTCGTGCTACTCGACGAGCCGTCGTCGGGCATGGGCCCCGACGAGGCGCACACGCTCGGCGAGCGGCTCCTCGACCTGCGGAGGACCCTCAACATCACCGTGCTGATGATCGAACACCACGTCCCTCTCGTCGTCGACGTGTGCGACTACGTCTATGTCCTGAACTTTGGACGGATTTTGACCGAGGGCAAGCCGGGCGATGTCCAGAACCATCCCGAGGTCGTCGCAGCCTATCTCGGCGGCGAGGCCGGGGGCCGTGAGCAGCGGGAGGAGGCCGCCGGTGGCGCTGCTTGAGGTGACCGATCTCAAGACCGGGTACGGCTCGCTTCCGGTGCTCGGAGGCATCTCGCTGAGCGTGGAGAAGGGCGAGACGGTCGTACTCCTCGGTCTCAACGGCGCCGGCAAGACGACGACCGTCCTCACCCTGGCCGGCCTGCACAAACCGTGGAGCGGCAGGATCGTCTTCGACGGCGTAGACATCACGGGGATGGAGCCGCGCAAGCTCGTGGCTGCGGGCGTGGTGCTGGTTCCCGAAGGCCGTCAGGTCTTCGGTGAGTTGACGGTGGCGCAGAACCTGCGCCTCGGGGCCTGGCCCCACAAGCGAGACCGGGCGAAGTCCGCCGCGGTCGTCGACCGAGCCGTCGAGTACTTCCCGAGGCTGAAGGAACGCTGGAACCAACTCGCAGGCACCCTGTCGGGGGGCGAGCAACAGATGCTCGCGCTCGCGCGGGGCCTCATGGCTCGTCCGAAGCTCATGTTGATCGACGAGGCGTCGCTGGGACTCTCCCCCAAGCTCGCCCTCACCGTCTTCGAGGTCGCGCGCAAGATCAACGAGGAGGGCACGACGGTCTTTCTCGTCGAGCAGAACGCCGGCGTTCTGTCCATCGCCGACCGGGCCCTCGTGATGGAGAAGGGCAGGATCGTCTACGAGGGCAGCGGTCAACGCATGCTCGACCACGCGAGCATCCGCGCGGCCTACCTGGGTTCGTCCGGCTAGCCTCGAGGCGGTTCGAGCCTCAATTCCCGCCACGCCCGTTCGTCGGTCAGGTTCAGCTCGAGTTTCGGGTGACCCGCCAGATCGTCGGCCGCATCGATCGCCTCTGCCAACTTCTCCGGCGTCTGCGTCGCTCGCCTGCCCAGCAGCCCCCGCCGCTCCGGCGAGCCCGACCAGGTCTACGAACGAGTTCTGGCGAAGCTGAAG
>JBOGWW010000381.1:0-4335 GCA_050693655.1 Actinomycetota bacterium
CTGCCCAGGCGGCCTGTTTTGGCACCGCCCACCTAGGCCGCTTCGAAGCCCTGGGGGATCCAGAAGAGCCGCCAGAGCCCCATGACGTGGTCGAAGCGCAGGCCCGCGCCCGCCGTCAGGCTCGAGCGCACGGTCTCGATGAAGGCTTCGTAACCGGAGGCGCGCAGCTTCCAGGGATCGAACGGCGGAAGGCCCCAATCCTGCCCGAGCGAATTGAACTCGTCCGGAGGCGCGCCGACGCTGACGCTGGACACGATGACGTCTTGCCAGATCCATGCGTCGGCACCCTCGGGGTCGACGCCGATGGCGAGGTCGTGGACGACGTCGATCGCATCCTGTGCGCGCTGCAGTTGGCGCTCGAGCAACCATTGCAACCAGGCGTGGAAACGAATGCGTTCCGCGTGATCTCGACGCCAGCGGACCACCGCAGGTGCACCGGGTCGCTCGTAGCCGGCCGGGAACCTCGAGGTGCCCCCACCGAAATGCTCCGCCAGGGAAACGTAGGTGGCGTAGTCGAGCAGCAGTCGCCCTCCCGCGATCAGGTAGCGATCGAACTCCTCGGGGGTCCGGCTGCACTCGTAGATTCGCAGGAGCGCGTCCATCTTCAACCGGTAGGCGCGGTCTCGGTCGATGAGTTCGTTGTCGTTGAGAGCTCTGCCCTGAGCAACGAGGGCCTCCAGGTCGGCACCGGCTTCCGACGCGCCCGGAACTTCTTCGATGCTGAGGTACAGGGGATTGCGGAAGCGCCGGCTCGATGGCGTATAGGGGCTCTTCTGCTGTTGTTCGGTCGGCAGCGCCGCGTGAAGCGGGTTGAGCAGCAAGAGCCCCGAGCCCACCGAGCGCGCCCATTGCCCCAGCCGGCGCAGATCGGCCAGGTCGCCGAGACCCCAACTTCTGCGTGAGCGCGCCGAGTAGAGCTGCGCATCCCAGCCCCAGCGTCGGAGACCATCCGGCAAAAAGCAGGCACCGGGGCTGACTATCAGCGGGTGCTCGCGGCCGTCGGGATGAACGAGCGTGTGATAGCCGAGCGGTGTCTCGGGCGGCATGTGACCGTTAGCCCGCAACTCCCCGCCCGTCTCGAGCGAAATCGTCACCTCGTCGCCGAGGCGAACCGGCCGGTCGTTGCCGACGACCCACGCGACCGGGGGCGATGGCTGCTCGGAGGTTGCGGCCATGGCGTCGAGCAGCGAGGCCGTTGCCTCGGAGGACGATTCGCGCCACCGCCCGACATGGTCGTGGTAACCGGGGTCGATGCCCCAGGCGATCGGATCGGGATTCACCTGCCCGAAGTTACTTCTCGGTGTTCGGTCTGCTCTACCAGGCTGCCTTCCGCCGATCAAGCCCCCGGAGGTGTGATCCCGTCGCCGGTGGGGAAGCAGGACCCATGGAGACCAGAGAACTTGGACAGACCGGACTGAAGGTTCCCGTCATCGGACTCGGCAGCTCGCGGACGTTCGACGTGGACGACGACCGGCAAGACATGGTCGACGAGGTCGTAGCGATTCACCTCGAGGCCGGCACCCGGCTCATCGACACCTCACCGATGTACGGGAAGTCGGAGCGGAGGCTCGCGCAACCGGTCGAGGCGCGCCGCACGGAAGCGATTCTCGCCACGAAGATCTGGACCGACTCGATCGAAGAGGGTCGCGCCCAGTTCGAGGAGCAGCTTGGTTTCTACGGGGGGCGAGTCGACATCGAGCAGGTGCATAACCTCGTGCAGACCGATGGTCACCTCGACTGGATGGAGCGCGAGAAGGAGGCGGGACGCATCGGAGTCATCGGCGCGACCCACTACCGTCCGGCCGCGTTCGATGAACTCGAGGAGGTCATGCATTCCGGACGCATCGAGTGCATTCAGGTTCCCTTGAACCCGTCGGAGCGCGAGGTCGAGGCCCGCATCCTTCCGCTGGCCGAGGACCTCGGACTCGGCGTGATCGCGATGAGACCCTTTGGGAACGGCTCGCTCATGAAGGCCTCCCCGGATCAGAGCGAGCTGGACGCACTCGGTCTAGCGAGCTGGAGCGAGGCACTGCTCAAGTGGTGCCTGTCCGACCGGCGAATCCACGTCGCCATACCCGCGACCTCGAAGGCCGAGAACGCACGGGCTAACGCATCGTCGGGCGACGGACCGTGGCTGGACGACGAGGCGCGCAGGAGGGTCGCGGAGCTGGCGGGCTACGGGCGCTAGGAGGCCGCGGTGATCTCGGCTCCCAGCTCTTGCACGACCTCTACCAGGAGATCGACGTCGGCGGCGACGGTCCGGTAGTTGACGATGGCGGGCCGGAAGGCGACCTTGCCCTCGAACCTGGTCGTGCCGAAGTAAACGCGCCCGTCGGCAAGCACGGCCTCGCCGAGTCGGAGGTTGAGGTCGTCGAGCTCGTCCTCGGGCACCCCGGCCGGGCGGTAGCGAAAGCACACGATGTTGAGAACGACCTCTGCGAGGAGCTCGAGGTCGTCGGCTTCCTCGACCCGCTCCGCCATACGCCGGGTCAGCGCGAGGTGCTGTTCGACCATGTCGCGGTAACCGGATCGGCCATAGGCACTGAGCGTGGCCCAAACCGCAAGCGCGCGGGCCTTGCGAGAACTCTCGGGACCGAGCATCGCAAAGTTTGGTTGCTGCTCGCCTCCGCCCACGTAATACGACGCGGTGGCTCCAAACACGCCTCCGAGGAGCGACGGGTCTCGCACGAAAGCGAAACCACAGTCGTGCGGAACGTTCAGCCACTTGTGCCCGTCGGAGATGACCGAGTGGGCCTCTTCGATTCCTTCGGTGAGGGGCTGCGTCTCGGGTGCGATCCGCGAGAACAGACCGAAGGCTCCGTCTACGTGTATCCAGGCGTTGTGGCGGTTGCCGATCTCGACCATCTTCGGGATGGGATCGAAATCCCCGGCGTTGACCTCTCCGGCGTTGGCGATGACGATGGAGGGAGCACCTTTGAGGGCTTTGAGCTCTGCCTCGAAGGCTTCGATATCGAAGCGGCCGCGTGCGTCACGGGTCAATAGACGAGCCTGGTTTCGTCCGATGCCCAGCATCCCGAGAGCCTTGGTGGCCGAAGCGTGGATGTGGCCACTCGAGAACACCGGCAGGGGGTCGAGCGACCCCACTCCCTCGTAGTCCACGTCGACTCCGTGTTGTAGCCCCCACCATCGCCGGCCGCAGGCCAGGCCGACGAAGTTCGCCATGGTCGCGCCCGTGACCAGCAAGCCTCCCCAATCGGGGGGCAGCTCGAAGAGCTCCTTCAGCCAGTCGATCGCGATCTGCTCGAGCTCCGCTCCGAAGGGTGAAGCTGCCCACATCCCGACGTTCTGGTCGAGCGTCGCGGTGAGCCATTCCGCACCGAGTCCCGCCGGAGTGGCTCCACCGACCACGAAGTGAAAGAAGCGAGGACCGGCCGACCGAATGGCCCCGGCGTGTCCTGCCGCTGCCAGCTCGGTCAGAGCGGTGACTGCACCGCCACCCTCTTCGGGAAGGGGGCCCCGGAGTGACTTGGCGGCCGTGTCGGCTTCGGGCGTTCGCACGTGCGAGTCGGACAGGACGGCCAGATACCTCTCAGCCTCTCTGCGCGCGAGGTCCATGACGTCGTTCAGCTTGGTGAGGTCTTCGCGGGGATGTGTCATGGCTCCACTATGCCGCAGACGATTGTTGGCGTGAAACCCCCACAGCTAGTGGTTTTTGCCTCGCCCCGCGCGCGTGCATAGTTGCGGGATGGAGATCGATGCCGGTCGCTTAGCCGGTCTGCTCGACGAGGTGAATCAGTTCGGTGCCATGCAGTCGGGGGGAGTCGAGAGACTGGCCTGGACCGACGCCGAGATCGCCGCGCGCGCGTGGCTGGCCGACCGCTGCAGCGCCGAGGGTTTCGAGGTGAGCTACGACGAGGCCGGCAACGTTTGGGCAATGGCCGGTCGGCGCCCCGCGGTGATGCTGGGATCGCACCTCGACACCGTGCCGAACGGGGGCCGGTTCGACGGGGCGCTCGGTACGGTGGCGGCGCTCGAAACGCTGTTGTCCGCGCGCGCGACCAAAGCACCCGGGTGGGAACGGCTGGGGCTGCTGTGCTTCACCGATGAGGAGGGTGTCCGCTTCGGGCTCGGCATGACGGGAAGCCGTGCGCTGTCCGGCGACCTCGGAAAGGACGAGATCCGAGCGGCCACAACCGCCGACGGAATCAAGCTCTCCGACGAATTGCAAGCTGCGGGCTTCGATGCGGGCCGCGTGGGCGAAGCGGCCTCTCGTCGCAGGGACGTCAAGGCTTACTTGGAGCTGCACGTCGAACAGGGACGACGTCTGGAACGCGCCGGCGTCCCGACGGGCATCGTGACGGGCATCGTCGGGTT
>JBOGWW010000382.1:0-4614 GCA_050693655.1 Actinomycetota bacterium
GTCGGGGACACTCTCGATGCCTCAATTCGAGCTTCCGCGACGACCCAACTCGGTCCCGTGGACGAAGTCCTCGTCGCGGCCGACCCCGACCAAGCTGCGACCATCGAGCAGTCACTCTCGGGAATCGACGACGACCGCATAGACGGTGTCCTGTCGATAGCCAGCGCGGCGGTCACCCTTGCTACCACCGACGAGGAACCTCTTGCCGAGCCGGGTGCGCAGCTGATCGAGGCCGACTTCGACGACGCGCGGGGCTTCGGAGGCGACCCCGAGTCCACCGGCGTCAGTGGTTCGACTCCCGCCGCGGGCGAGGTCGCCATCACCGAGAACCTGGCCGAGACTCTGGAGATCGAGCGAGGCGCAGAGCTCGTCGCCTACCTCTACGGTCAAGACGTCGATCTTGAGGTCACGCAGGTACTGCCGCAGCTCGGCGTGGCCGGGTACTGGCGGGGAATGGAGACGACCTCGGCCAACGCCTTCGTGGCCCCCGGAACCTTCGAGGACATCGTCGATGGTGAGCTTCCGGAGGACGCCGCGCCGCCTCAGACTTCGGTCCTCGTTTCGAATCGAGGAGGAGTCGAGGACGGCGCCGACTTGACCGCGGGCGTGACCGGGCTCATCGAGGAGGAGCTGGGCGCCGCAAGCGGGCTGCGCGTGGAGCCCGTCAAGGAAGACACACTCGACCAGGCCGAGGTTGCCGGCGACGAGTTCTCCCAGCTATTCCTCGCGATCGGTTCCTTCGCGATCGTCGCTGGGGTGCTGCTGCTCGTGAACATCTTCGTGATGCTGGCCGAGGAGCGTAAGTCCCAACTCGGCATGTTGCGCGCGGTGGGGATGCGCAGGAGCGATCTCGTACACTCCTTCATCATCGAGGGCTCGCTCTACGCCGTCGTGGCGAGCATCGTCGGAGCGATTCTGGGCATTGGCGTCGGCTGGGCGATCGTCCGCCTCGCGGCCCCCATCTTCAGCGGTGCAGGTGACTTCTCACTGAACCTTCAGTTCTCAGCCCAGCCGGCGAGCATCATCGGGGGCCTGTGCATCGGGCTCTTGATCGCTCTTGCCACCATCGCCTTCACGAGCTTCCGGATCAGCCGCATCAACATCATCGCCGCCATCCGTGAGCTTCAAGAGCCCAAGCTGCTCAGGGTTCGCAAGCGTTCGATCGCAACGGGGATTCTTCTAGCCGCCCTCGGCGCTGTGCTGCTGATGATCGGCCTGAACAACGAGGGCGGCTGGCTCGCCGTCATCGTGGGTGTCCCCTTCATCGCGTTCGGCGCGCTGCCGTTGATGGGACGGCTGATCGGCCGGCGTGTTGCGTTGCTGATTTCTGCGGGTGTTTCCCTGATCTGGGGCATCTTCGGAAACACGATCACGGACGGAAGCTTCTACGAACAAGGCGACATCTTTGCGTTCGTCGTTTCCGGCGTGTTGCTGGTGTTCTCGGCCGTCATCCTGCTGAGCCAAAGTCACGAGACCTTCGAAGGCACGATTCATCGGTTCGCCGCCGCCCGCCTGCCACTGCGTCTCGGCCTCGCCTACCCGCTCGCTCGCAAGTTCCGCACCGGTCTGACGCTGGGGATGTATTCCCTCGTGATCTTCACCATGGTGTTCCTGACGTCGATGTCTTCCTCGTTCAACGGGCAGGTCGAGAACTTCACGAACGACGAGCGAGGCGGTTTCGACCTCGTTGTCGACGCGAGCAGGTCGAATCCTCCGACGGTGGAGGAACTGGAATCGGTTGACGGGGTCGAGGCGGTGGCCCCATTGTTCCCGGGGCAGGCTCTGTTCCAACCCGACACCCTCGACGAACCGCAAGCTTGGCCCGTCACCGGAGTCGGCGATGCGCTCATCGACGGGGGCCCCCCTGCTCTCACCGAAAGAGCGGACGAGTTCGCGACGGACGCCGATGTCTGGGCCGAGCTGAAGAGTGACCTTGGGGCCATCATCGTCAGCGAGTTCTTCCTCCAGGGAGAGGGAGGACCTCCAGCGAGCATCGTCGAGGTCGGCGACTCCGTGGCCATTACGAATCCGATCACCGGTGAAGAGAGCGAGCGGACCATAGTCGCAATGCTCGAGTCGGACAGCACCTTTGCCGGAGCGTTCGTTTCCGAGGAGTCGGCACGCGAGCTACTCGGAGATAGCGCTGTGGCTTCGCGCTTCTACATCGATGTCGCCGGATCCGAATCGGAGGCCAGGGAACTGGCACGAGAGTTGCAGGGTGATTTCCTGGCCAATGGAGTCGAGGCCGATACCTTCCGGACGCTGGTCGACGAGCAGTTCGACATCCAGCTGCAGTTCTTCAACCTCATGCAGGCCTACCTCGCGCTCGGTCTCATCGTGGGAATCGCGGGCCTCGGTGTCGTCATGGTTCGCTCGGTGCGGGAACGACGTCGCGAGATCGGCGTGTTGCGCTCGCTGGGCTTCGTGTCCCCAAAGGTGCGCGTGGCGTTTCTACTCGAGTCGGGCTTCGTGGCCTTGGAGGGCATCGTGGTGGGCACCGCGCTGGCCATCGTGACCGCCTCACAGTTGTTCGCCAACGGCGACTTCGGCGAGGGCATCAGCTTCCAGGTGCCATGGGGCAACGTCGTGTTTCTGACCGGGGCGGCTCTGCTTGCATCTCTCATCGCCACTGCCTGGCCCGCCCAGCAGGCCTCCCGGGTGGCACCGGCGGTGGCGTTGCGCACGGCCGAGTGAGATGACGGGTATTCGACTCGGCGACTACGAGTTGGTCCCGCTGGTCGATACCTGGGGCACGCTCGGGAAGCTCGAAGAGATGTATCCCGGCGTGCCCCTCGCAGCCTGGGAGCCGTACCGAGCGAGCTACCCCGATCTGTTTCGGGGCGACGAGTGGTGTCTTCCCTTCGGCTGCTTTCTACTCCGATCCGAAGCTCTCACGGTGTTGATCGACGCGGGCGTGGGCCCTCCGGGTGGGTCCTTCCTCCCCGCCGCCGAGGGGAGGCTTCCACAGGCGCTCGCCTCGCTCGGCGTCGGCCCGGACGAGATCGATTTGTGCGTGCTCACCCACCTGCACATCGACCACGTGGGCTGGGTCACGGTCGACGGCGAATCGCCGTGGCCCCGAGCGCGCTACGTTGCCGCCAGGAAGGATTGGTCGTGGGTCGAGGGCCGGGAGCCCTCGGAGCGCGACCGGATCCTCGATCTGTTGGCACCGGTGGCGCGCTCCGGAGCTCTGCGGCTGATCGACGAAGAGACGACGCTGGCGCCCGGCGTTCGATTGGTGCCCACACCGGGACACACGCCGGGGCACGGCAGCATCCGGATTCGGTCGAGGGGTGCGGAAGCCATCATCCTCGGAGACGTTGCGGTTCACCCCGCGCTTCTGGATCATCCGGAATGGGCGTACTTGTTCGACGTGGATCCCGGTACGGCCGTGACAACTCGAAGAGCGTTGCTCGACGACCTTCGAAGTAGGGAAGTCGTCGTTGCCTGCGGCCACTACCCCGGCGGTATCGGTCGTCTCGAGCGCCACGAGGGGCAACTCCTCTGGCGTTCGCTCGGCTGAACGCTTAGCCTTTCCGCACCGCGTTGATCGCTTCGTTCAGCCTGCGGACCTCCTTCACGGGCATCGCTCCGGACAGCGTTACGACGTGACGCTTTCCCCGTCGGTCGCGCACGCAGATCTCGGTGAAGTGGGGGGAGCGACGGTCCCCTGATTGGCCCCTGAGCTCGGTGTCGCCCGCGAGTGGATTGCGCCGCCGCCCGCCGGCCGAAGTGGAGACGACCCTCGGCTTGCCCCGCAGATCCCTGACCTCGAAGGATTCCGCCCGGTGAAGTGGGATCTCGCGCACTCTGCCTACGAGGTTGCGGAAACGAAGGACACCGCTGGTCAGCACCTCGATGCGGATCCTCTCCTGAACGCGATCGATGGAGCGGGATGCGAGATAGAGGAGCCCAGCCAGGGCCAGCGACAACCCGAACTCGAGCAGCACTACGGCTATCGCCCGGCCGCTGAAGAGGTCGATGAATCCGGCCACGACGCCGATCAGGGGCACGATCGCGAAGAGCCATCCCATGGTGCGGGTGAAGCTGCCCTGGGGTTGATAGCGAAACAGGACGCCGTCGCGTTCCTCGTGGCTCTTTTCGGCCTCCATCCCTCCATTGTCACCCGCCTGCCCGCTCCCGGGGAGTCCGAACCGGGCACCAGCGGTGAAAGAGAAAGGGTCGGGCCCAATCTGCCCGCTTCGGGGACTTCTGGGGTGGGTCAACCGCAAAACCGGCATCGACGGGGGAAGTTGGACGGGAGTTCACTGGATCTGCCCGCTCACGGGTTCCCTGAGGCCGGGGTCAGCACTCTCAGGAGATCTGGCGCTGAGCGAAGGATTTGCTCCTAAGAATGGCCGGCGCCGCCTTCGAATCCCGCGCTTCAGCCAAGTTTTGCTATCTGGCGCCCGCCCGGTGGCACTCGGACAGCATCCTCGACCGAGGCCAACGGGAGCGGCCCTCCCAGGTCCGGATCCTGCCAACTCACCCCTTCGATGCCCGCCCTTTGGTCCGGCGAGAGTCAACCGAAGCGGCGGGCGCAAGAAACGTACGTGACCGACCTCCCCAGACTGTCACAGAGGCTTCCTATCGTGACCCTCATGGCCACAAGAC
>JBOGWW010000383.1:0-2131 GCA_050693655.1 Actinomycetota bacterium
AGCCCGCGCTGCACCACGTCATATCCCGGTCGATCAAGGACCTCTTCTGCCGCTACCAGGCGATGAAGGGCCACTACGTCCATCGCAAGGCCGGCTGGGACTGCCACGGTCTCCCGGTCGAGATCGCGGTCGAGCGGGAGCTCGGGATCTCCCAGAAGCGCGAGATCGAGGAGCGTGTGGGCATCGAGAAGTTCGTCGAGCGCTGCCGGGAGTCGGTTCAGCGGTACGTCGATGACTGGGAGCGGCTGACCGGCCGTATCGGCTTCTGGCTCGATTTCGACGCCGCCTACTGGACGATGGATCCCGACTACATCGAGAGCGTCTGGTGGATCCTCAAGCAGCTGTGGGACAACCACCTCCTCGAGGAGGACTTCAAGGTCGTCCCCTACTGTCCCCGCTGCGGCACCTCGCTCTCGAGTCACGAGCAGCACTACGCGGGCAGTTACCAGACCGTGACGGACCCCTCGGTGTACGTGCGCCTTCCTCTCACCAACGAACCGCACACGGCTCTCTTGCTCTGGACGACCACTCCCTGGACGCTGCTCGCCAACATGGCGGCCGCCGTAAGCGAGGACATCGTCTACGTGCGCGTCGCCGATCCCGGGCTCGACGGCGAGTATCTGATCCTGGCGCGCGAGCGCGTCGAGCCTCTCCTGGGTGAGGACGTCGAGGTCCTCGAGGAGGTGCGCGGCGCGGACCTCGTGGGCCGGAGCTACCTACCGCCGTTCGACTTTGTTCCGAGCGGTGAGGTCGGTCATACGGTCCGGGCGGGCGACTTCGTGACGACGGACGAGGGGACGGGCATAGTTCACCTCGCCCCCTACGGCGAGGACGACATGATGGTCGCTCGCCGGGACGGGCTTCCGGTCGTCCAGATGATCGACTCCACCGGTCACGTCGCCGAGTCCGGGGGCAGGTTCGCCGGGATGTGGTTCAAGGACGCGGACGAGTACATCGTGGCCGACATGCGAGAGCGCGGCATCCTGTTCCACAGCGAGCTCTACGAGCACTCCTATCCCCATTGCTGGCGCTGCGACACCCCGCTCATGTACTACGCGCGCCGCGACTGGTACATCCGTACCTCGCAGTTGCGCGAGCAGCTGTTTGCCAGCAACGAGGCCGTCACCTGGCAACCTCCCACCATCAAGCACGGCCGCTTCGGCGATTGGCTGGCCAACAACGTCGACTGGAGCCTGAGCCGCGACCGCTACTGGGGCACGCCTCTGCCGGTTTGGCGCTGTGAGGAGGGCCACACGGTCTGTGTCGGCTCGCGCGCCGAGCTGTCCGAGCTTGCCGGCGAGGACCACTCGAGACTGGACCCCCACCGGCCTTTCGTGGATCGCATCACCTTCGACTGCGCGGAGTGCGGCAAGACCGCGACGCGCGTGCCGAGCGTCATCGACGTGTGGTTCGACTCCGGTTCCATGCCCTTCGCGCAGTGGCACTACCCCTTCGAGAACCGGGAGAGCTTCGAACGTCGCTTCCCGGCGGACTTCATCAGCGAGGCCATCGACCAGACGCGCGGCTGGTTCTACTCCCTGCTCGCGATCGGAACGATGCTCGAGGGCCGCAGCTCCTTCCAAAGCGTCGTGTGTCTCGGCCTCCTCGTCGACACCGAGGGACGAAAGATGTCAACGAGGCTCGGCAACGTCATCGATCCCTGGGTGCCTCTTAACGAGTTCGGGGCGGACGCGACGCGCTGGTTGCTGCTGACGGGAGGCAGCCCTTGGCAGGCGCGACAAATCGGCGTGCACATGATCCAGGAAGCGCTGCGGAAGTACCTGATGACCTTGTGGAACACCTACTCCTTCTGGGTCACCTACGCATCGCTCGAGGGGTTCGATCCATCGGGCGAAGACATCCCCTACGAGCAACGCCCCGAGATGGACAGGTGGATCCTCGCCGAGCTCGAAGACACGATCCGCGACACAACCGACTCGCTCGACGGTTTCGACGCGGCCCGCGGCGGACGGCGCCTCGAGCGCTTCGTCGACGATCTCTCGAACTGGTACGTGCGCAGGTCTCGCCGCCGCTTCTGGAGATCGAAAGAGGACGCCGACACCCGCGCCGCCTTCTTGACCCTGTGGGAGTGCCTGGTGGCGGTGACCAAGATCTCGGCACCCTTCACTCC